>JANLTA010001043.1:0-4615 GCA_031362705.1 Gemmataceae bacterium
CTCGGCGGCAATCTCATCGGCGTCGCCAACGATCCGTTGCTTGGCCCGTTACAAAACAACGGTGGGCCGACGCAGACGCGTGCATTGCTACCCGGCAGCCCCGCCATCAACGTTGGCAGCAATCCCGCGAATGTCACCACCGACCAGCGTGGTGGCAACTTCGTGCGAGTCCACGGAACAGCGGCGGACATTGGTGCATTTGAAACGCAACCCTTCCCTCATATTCAATTATTGCAGATCAACGACGGCTCGACGCAACGCTCCATGGTCACGAGTTTGGTAGTGACCTTTGACCAAACGGTGACGTTACCCATCAATCCCGCAACCGCTTTCGTGTTAAAGCGACAATCGGACAATGCTGTGGTGGCGATGAGTGGCGTCGTCGCGGGTAACTCGGTCACCTTGACATTTACCGGCGGGCCCGTCGATGGTGTGTCATTGGCCGATGGTCGATACACACTGACAGCACTGGCATCACAAATCAATAGCGGCAACTTCGATGGCAATGGCGATGGCATTGCTGGTGATGACTATGCGCATGCTGGCAATCCCGCTGCGGCACCCCAACTTTTTCGTCTATTTGGCGATTCGGATGGCGATGGCACCGTCGCGGCTTCAGACTTTGTTCTTTTCCGCCTTGCGTTTGCCGCTGGGCCGCCCACTCCGTTCGATTTCGACAACGACGGCGCGGTCGCTGCCAGCGACTTCATCCAGTTCCGTCTGCGCTTCGGCGGATCGATTTGACGCCAATGGACCGCAAGTTGTCAAAATAAGTGGACTTTCGCGATTGCACATTTCTCATGCCGAAAAATCCGTTTGCTGTCGTTTCCGACGCAACTCTCATGGCCAGGATCGGTTCCGCTCAAAAGTATGCTACTATTCACCCGTACAGACCTTGCAATGCGGCGTATGTAGCATCGAATTACCAATAACCAGACCGGCCGATCCGGGGCGGCTACAACCGCCCGGCTGACTCGCGTGACGGTGTACGTCATGCTTGCGGGGTCGAACCGGCGGAGTTTCACTTCCATGTTTCATGTCACACTCGCCCTCGATTCGCCGGTACTCGCCCAATTCGAAACTGCCCCGTGGATGCAAGGTGTCGGGCTTGCGCTCGTCGTCCTGCTCAGCGTGCTGCTGCTGATTGAACTGTGCGGTTTGCGGTTCATTCCCAACGATCAAGTTGGTGTCGTCGAAAAACGCTGGTCGCCCCGAGGCTCCGTCACCGAAGGACGCATCATCGCGCTCAACGGTGAGGCGGGTTATCAAGCCGACATCCTGCGTGGTGGCATTCACTTCGGCCTGTGGCGGATCATGTATCGCATCCACCAGGTGCCGCTCGTGACCATTTCGCAAGGGCAACTCGGCTATGTGTATGCCCGCGACGGTGAGTCGCTGCAACCCAGCCAGACGCTTGGCCGTGTCGTGGATAGCAACCACTTCCAGGACGCCCGCTCGTTTCTGTTGGGCGCTCAGTCCGCGACGCCGGATACCGATGTTACAGGGCAACGCGGCCGGCAACGCGCCATCATTCGTGAAGGCGTGTATGCAATGAATCTCGCCCTGTTCGTCGTCATCACTGAAGATCGCGTGTACCGCCTCAGCTTGAGCGGGAAACAAGAGTTGAAGGAGTTGCTCGCGTGGCAAGAACAACTGCGTAGCATCGATGGCTTCCATCCGGTGGTCATTGGCCAAACGGTGGACGCTCCCGACCCGCTACGGCCGGAACAGTCATTCAAGGTAGATACCATCGGCATCATGACGGTTCACGATGGTCCGTCGCTGCCACCGGGTGAGATCATCGCGCCGGACGTTGGCAACTCGGCCAATGATCCGAATTACCACAACAACTTCCAGGATCCCGAGGCGTTCCTGCTATCGGGTGGCCGGCGTGGCCGGCAATATACTTCGCTGACCGACGGTACCTACTTCATCAATCGTTGGTTTGCGACCTGCGAAATCAAGCCCAAGACGGTCGTACCCATCGGCTACGTCGGCGTGGTGGTCAGTTACATTGGCCGCGCCGGCCGTGACCTCAGCGGTACGGCTTTCCGCCACGGTGAGCGCGTCGGCGAAGGCGAGCGCGGCGTGTGGGAGCGGCCGCTTGGTCCGGGCAAGTATCCCTTCAATACTTACGCCGGCAACTTGATTCTCGTGCCGACCACGAACTTCGTGCTGCACTGGGTCACGGGGAAGACGGAAGCGCATCGTTATGATGAGTCGCTCAAGTCAATTGACCTGGTAACCCGCGATGCCTATGAACCGCTCTTGCCGCTGTCGGTGGTCGTTCACATCGATTATCAGAAGGCACCGGGCGTAATCCAACGCTTCGGCGATGTGAAGAAGCTCATCACGCAAACGTTGGACCCGATGCTCTCGGCCTACTTCCGCGACATCGCGCACAAGAAAACCATGCTGCAACTGTTGCAGGACCGCGACGTGATCCAACAGGAATCGCGCAAGCAACTGCAGGAGAAGTTCGGCGACTTTGATATCGAGTGCGTGGACGTGCTGATCGGCAAGCCGTCGTCGGTGGAAGGTGACACGAAGATCGAGAACTTGCTCGAACAGCTTCGTCAGCGCCAGCTTTCGGTGGAGCAGGTCGAAACGTATGAAAAACAGCGCGTGGCTGCCGAGAAACTCAAGGGCCTGCAAGAGGCCCAGGCGATTGCCAACAAGCAGGCGGAGCTGACCAATTCGCAGATCCAGGTGCGGATCATCGAGAACGAAGGCGAAGCCGAGTTGGCCCGATCGCGCAAACAGGCCGAGCAGACAATCGTCACCGCACAGGCCGACAATCAAAAGCGCATTCTGCAGGCCGATGCCGACTTGGCGCGGTCGAAACGTCAGGCCGAGCAAACGGTGTTGCTGGCCGAGGCCGACTCGAAGCAGAAAGTGCTGGCCGGTCGCGGCGAAGGCGCACAGCGGTTGCAGATCGGTCTATCCGAAGTGGCCGTGCTGCTGCGGAAGATCGGCTCGTTCGGCGACCCGCGGCTGTACGCACTGACCCAGGCGGCGGAGCATCTTTCCAAGAGCCAGCAGCCGCTGGTACCGGAGAAGATGTTCATCGCGGGTGGCGGGTCGAACGGCGATGGCCACGGTGCCCAGAACGGTTTACTCGGCACGCTGATCAGTCTGTTGGTGGCCGAGAAGTCCGGCTTCTCGCCGGCCGACGGCGAAGGCATGGGCACGATCAAGGAGTTTGCCGAGAAGATGGCTGCCGAAGCGATGCAACAAATGCAGCAAGCGGCCCTGGCTCCGGAAGTGGCCGGCGCTGCAATTGGTGCGGGGCTGGCAACGAAGTAACGTAGCTGAATATCAAGACTAATTGGCCATTGGCAATTTACCATCAACCAATCGACATTGGAAAATGGTAGATGGCTAATGGCCAATTCATTGGATTCAAGGCGCACGTTCCGACACTTACTCAACCGGTTATCGCTTCTTGGCTTCGCGGAAAAGCGGCGGCTCTTGCAATGTGAACACCACAATCTCTTCGCCAGTCGTCGTACTGATATCATGATGCACGCTGACGACAGATACTCCGGTGATCGAGTTGACCATTTTCTCCATGATCGGTCGGGCGGTTTCGATGAGTTGGGTACGAACCTGTTTGAGCAAATCACGCCCTTTTTCGGTCGGCGATGTCTTGACCAAATGCTGTTCGGCCGCCGTCAACACGCCTTGTAGCCGCACAACGAGTAAATCGGCAATCAAATGGGCGTGAATATCTTTCGGCCCGCGACCCATGAATTCCTGCTCGAAACGACGCATCCCGTCGCAAACGGCAGCTTCGATTTCACCCTGTGATTTCATGGCGACCTCGATTGCGCCGCGGAGCATTTGACTGTAGTTAACTATGCATTCTATTCACGGGTGGTGCATTTGCCACTTGAAAAATGCGACAATTATGTGTAGCATGGCAAAGGAGTGAGTCGGAAAACTGGGCGAAGGGCAAGCCGGTCAGTCCGGAAGGCCAATCGATAAGTGAGCCGGCGTGAGCGAACATCTCAGGGTGTTCGCCCACGCCGGCTTTTTGTTTGGCACAGGACGAGTTGAAATGAACGTTGGCGAACTGATTGCAGAAATGTGCATCAAAGCCGGGTTCTTCTCGGCGGTCGCGTACATCCCGCTTCAGATTTACACACTGATGAAGTGGGATGGCCGCTGGCGATGGCTAGCGCTCGCGCCGCTCGTCGTCATGATTCCAGTAATCGCGGCGACGGCGGTAATGATCGCGCAAAACTCAAACCTGGCACCGATCTACATGTTTTTCGCAAGTCCGTTTGCCACGGTGTATCTCGTGGTGTTGATGATCTTCCGTAGTTTGCGTAATCGTGCTGCCACCGTTCCGACTTTGGGCATGGCGGCACCGCGGAAATCATCGGTACCGTGAATCATCGGTCTGCAAACGAGACGAAAAGGGCTTGTACACGTGTTAGGCAGGCAAAAATTGATAGTTGCGTTATTCATCGCGGTTATGCACTTGAATATGCGGACGGGCGAGTGTAACGTAACATTGTAATAGTCGGATAACTATTCGAACGGCAACCCGCATTGACGGGGGGCCAGGCGACAAGTGAGCCGGCGGGTCGGGGCACCATCAGGTGCCCCG
>JANLTA010000677.1:0-1895 GCA_031362705.1 Gemmataceae bacterium
GTAGCCGAACTTGCGATCGGTGGATAGCTCGTTCACCGGCGCTTGCACATTGACGCTGAACCCAGAGTTCGGGGCGGTGGAATCCAGCACGACTCGCAGCTCTCGCGACGAACCGCCCGGCATGTTTGGCGAAGAATTGAAGCCGTCGTTGAACCCAGTGGTCCCGATTTCGAAGACGGTGATCTTGGGAGGCTTGCTGATAAAGGTGTCGGTCTTGGTTACGCCGTCGGACGTTGCCGAGACGGTGACGGTCGCTTGGGTCGCAGCCGGCTTGACGTCAACTTGGACTATGCCGGTGGATTGGCCCGCTTGCACGACGAGGATTGGGTCGATTGGGAATCGCGACGAGCTGCTGCTGGTGAGGGCGACGCTGACGCCACCAACCGGAGCAGGCTCGGTGAGGGTCACGGTAACTTCGGCGACGGTTGATCCGTTACCACTGGTTGGCGTGACCGATACCGACTGCACGGCAACGTTTTGCTTTAAACGCAGGACGTTGACGTTCCCGCCTTGGGCCTGAGTCTGACCGAATATGACAATATCGCCATTCGGGGCAACCTTGAAATCGGAACTGTTGACCGTCGCGGGGCCGGTGTAGGTCCAACGCAATGCCCGGGTTTGGATGTTGTAGGACATCACCCGCGGGTAGGTTGGCCCGTTAGTCGTTTGCTTGTAGAGTGCATGGATAACGATGCCGACAGAATCCTGGGCGATAGACGTAACGGTGCTAAGGCCAGACGTGTACGGCCCCATCGGCGTCGGATTCGAGGTTGCGAATCGATAGCGCGCCGCGCCGAACGACTCCGTCGGTCCCGGGACTCGGAACAGCGCGTAAAGCGAGTCGCCGCCAAGGACGGAGCCGACGAAAATCGTTGGATCCTCGGAGGCGGCAAAGCGGCTCAAGAACAAGCGCTGACCCAGTTGACTGTACTTTGCCAAGAGGGCTACGCGGACGGAATCCGTGCTAATGGTCAGGTAGGAATTGCCAAGTCGTCGCTCAATGCCGACGGTTGAGTTTGCGGCACCAAAGCCAGCCAGGCTATCGCTGAAGACTTCCTCACCATTCTCGTTCAGCGAGATGATGCATGGGAGGTTGAAATCTTCAGTGAAAGCCGTAGCGCCGATGGAAATACCAGTGCTATCCGCCGCAATGCCCGTGACACCCATCTGCGTCAAGGGTGAATATGCCCAGGTTTGCAGCCAATTCCGGTTGCCGCTGAGCGTGCCAATGGAGACCACGGCGACTTCGGTATTGCCCAGCCAGCCTTCGGCAACGCCAGCAATCAGGACCCGCCCGCTATCGGCCACCATGCCGGAGATGATGAGCAGTTCTCCGATGTTGGTCGTCTTAATAACTGCGCCAGTAGACCGATTCAGGGCACTCGCGAACGCAGTTTGCGAGGTTCCAAGATTGCGACGGCCGCAAAACACGACGGCGTTGTTGGTGACGGCGATCTTTCCTGCGAAGTCGTTGGCGTCGCCCAGATCGGGAAGGGTGTACTGCCATTGTTGCACGCCGGCCACGTTGTATTTGGTGACCACAACGTCCTTGGCATCCGTTACGTTGGTCACTACCTCACTCAGGACGTAGGCGTTTGAATCGGTGTCGAAGGCCACATCAACTGCCCGATCGTTGCCGTTGATGCCACCATCGAGGTTCTTTTCGAATCGGAGAGAGAGACTGGCAGCGCAAACCGAAGCTAACACCGACAACAACAACAAGCAAAGCCAATGGCGCATGCATGAATGATAAGACAATCGCTCCAAAAAAGAAAGGGTTCTGTGCGAGAATTCTCTGCTAGCGGCTTAGACCAGCTCAGGCTAAATGTTTCATTTGACGACCTTTATGTTCGTTCCTCGATTGAAGAAGCCGTCTACATCCATTGAGAAATACC
>JANLTA010000041.1:0-2279 GCA_031362705.1 Gemmataceae bacterium
CATGCGAATCGCCCCCCCGGCGACGTGACCGCATGGTCGTTATCGTCTGGTAAATGAGCGAGACTTGAGGGTTACTACCGGTTATGCAGCCCCGGTTGGGCAACTGGAGAAGCCGGGTAAGACACGCCGGATTGCGACGCAATTGTGCGCGAACGCTGCTCGATCCACGGCGATGGAACTTGCAACAGACCGGCCGGGGCCAAGTTGAGCCATTGGAGATTATGCGTAGCCGGGGCACCACCGCTCATCATTGCGGCGACGATACCGGCAGCGAGGCCATTGGCGGTGGCCGTGCCACGGGCGGCCAAACTGCCAAGCGTCAGCTCATCGAACGCAATAATGCTGGGCCGCTGTGTCAACGCGAGCGCAGGTGCCGAACCGCGTGCGGAATAGCTTTGCATCTGGCCGGCTGCATCTGCCGCACCGACGACAACAACTGAGCGAGCATCGCCTGGAGTGGCGACGCCGCCGGCGACCGTGCGGAAATCGATGAACACCGGCCGGCCATTGTCACGACTGGAGGCATCCACGAACAGCCGTGGAAACACTTCGCCTTTTCTTCGTGCGGCCGGCGGCAGATTAATCTCCGGCGGCGCAGTGGAAGTCGCCAATTTCGCCTCTAGGCGAACGGCATACCGGCCAGGCTGATCGACCGTGAATTCGACCGTCTGTTCGAACGTCGCGGCATCGTTGGATCGGCCAATCAGTTGCGCCAGCGGCACAGAACGAGTGACAACCGCCAGATCATCCGACGATGTCTGTTTGCCGCTGGGATCACGCTGCATCATGACGACAGGCTGTAGATCGTTCAGCGGCGTTCGATAACGGATGTTTGATACTGGCACAGTCGCATCGTGAGCTTCAGTCCATTGCAACGTGAGCCGGACTTTGGTCCCAGCGGGCAGTTCGGGAGACCATTTGCCATCGTGCGGTTGCCAGCCGAGGAAGTTCAATTCGCGTGTCCACTTTCCCGTTGCCAACGGATGCGAGCGCTCGGCGAACTCCAGCACGCCATTGCCGTCGGCGTCCCAAGCGGGGGCGGCCCACGTCTGGCCATGCGTGTCGCCAGCAGATTGCAGCCACGTGACCGGGCCGAGCCGGCCACCACGATCATGCAGCCGGGCCGGGCCATCGAGGTAGGCAGCCAATGGGCCAGTTCCATCGGTAGCGAAACCGTTGTTCCACGCCAGGTTGCATGCAACGACGCTGGCTGACTTGAGTTCGAGCAGACTCTTTTCCAATGTGATGAAACGGGCCAGGCGATTCGAATAATCGGCTTCGCGTTTCTGCTGGTCCGCGAGCCGCTTCTGCAACTCAATCCGTTTCTTTTGTGTGGCATCCTCGGAGTCAAAGTTCTCACTCATCACCCGGCGTTCTTCGTTCAGCGTTTCACGTTGTTGCCGGATCGCTTCGTTATCGACCAATAACTCCGCGTGACGAACTTGCATGGCTTCCGTGCGGAACGACTCGCCGGCAATGAAGCGAGCCGCCGCCGCGACTTGATAGGCCGCCGCCGCATCGACGCGCACGAGGATGAACCGGGCCTGCGGTGCCGCCTGAGCGGCCGCCAATGCGGCGAGTGTACCGCGGCCCGGGCGATCATTTGCCAGCGCATCTGGCTCCAGCGAGGGATTGCGCTCAGCCGTCATGTCAATCAATAGCGTGTTTGCGGGCAGCGATCGGCCAAGCGAACGCTTGACCCCGGCAAAGTCGCTATCAATGACGGCGATGGTGATTCCTTGACCTCGTGCCTGTAATCCATGTAGCACATCGACCCGAGTTTTCGCAATCGCGCTGCCAGCTACCGCAACATCAGTGACGGGGATCGGCTCGCTGGCCCGGACTGGCAATCGCACGCTGGCCACGCGGGGCAATGCGGCAATTTCTTTAGCGGCACCGGCTGGCGCCAGGATGGTCACTGTCTGCCCGACTTGTCCTTCGATGGTGATGGCACCGGCGCTCTGCAACCACGTTCGCCATGCCAAGGTGTCGGACCGTACCGGTTCAAATAACACGACTTCCAATCGTGTCGGCTTGGCGGTCGAACCTTCATGTGCCAATAAGGCGTGCAGATCGTCGCTGATCTTTTCAAACTCCAGCGCGACCTTCGGCTTGGTCGCGTCGGCGGATGCTGTTAGGCCTTTCGGCTCTGCCAACACTTCGACGAGTCGAATCGGGTCGTAGCTGCGTAGCGGTTCGGGCAGATCATCGATCGCCGTGTCCGCCGCCAGCCAGCCGCTCGGCTGAAAGCGAATATCGCCGACGATCGTGGACAGGCT
>JANLTA010000058.1:0-2194 GCA_031362705.1 Gemmataceae bacterium
CCCTCCCGGCGAGTCCAGGAGCAAGGACACGCGCTACCTCGACATCCATGAGCACGACCAGCTGGACGAAGCCCAACTCGCCGCCTGGGTGAAGCAAGCCAGCAAATTGCCGGGGGAACGAATGTGAGTAGGTTGGGCGGCGCGGCGAAGACAGAGTTCACTCGTTACGAACAGGTTACACACGCAATTTCGATTCGCGGTAGCATACGCCCATGAATTGCCGCCACACCTTCCTTTCTCTGAACGCAGTCCAGACGTGGGGCTAACGGATTCTCTCAATCGAAAACGGAGTATAGCGATGCAAGCGATGAAACTCGTGCGCCGGACGCATCTGTATACGGGCCTCTTCCTGGCTCCGTGGGTGGCGATGTACGGGCTTTCCGGGCTGATCTTCAATCACGGAAATTGGTTTGCTCCGGGCGGCGGCGACCGGCCCAATCAACCGATCGAGTGGACGGTCGATGCCGCGGCGCTGCCACGGTGGCCCGAGCCTGATGAACTGGCTCGTAAAGTGGTCGCGGCGCTGAACGCGGCCGATAAGGACAAGGCGGGAGCGAAGGAATACCGGTTGCACGCGGACAGAGAGCCAAGATTTCAAGGCGGCGTGAACTTGCAAGGCCAGGACGAAGCGGGCGGTTCCGTCTTTCTCTCATTCGACCGGCGTGAGCTTAAGGGCAAGACGACTTATTCGCCGCCGGAGCCGCAGGCCGAGCAGATCAAGCTGGCAACCAACGATGCGGAGCTTCTGAACGCGACGAAAGATGCCATGTTGGCCGCGGCGGGTAAGGCCGACTCGAAAGCATCCGCGACGAAATGGAATGGTGATGGCGATTTCCCGCGACTGTCTTTTCTCGTCGAGCACGGCAAGGAACGCCGGATGGCCAGCTATGATCTGCGCAGCGGCGTGGTAAGCTCAAGTCCCGAGCAACCATCCATGCGGTGGCCCAATTTCCTGACGTCATTGCACATGTCGCATGGTTACCCATCGGATACGATGTCCGAGAAGATGATTACGGTGCGCGCCGTGTTCGTCGACGCGATGGCGACCCTAATGTGCTTTTGGGCCGTGTCCGGCATTGCTATGTGGTTGCAGCTCAAACAACTGCGGCGATTAGGCCTGATGGTGGCCATCGCATCACTGCTCGCCACCGCGATTGTCTGGAGCGGAATGTATCTGTTCTTTACGGGGCAGTGAAAGGGTGTGCGATGATGCAAGCCAAACTTTGGCGTAGGACCGCTGCGATCATCGTTGGGATGATGACGGCATTTTCCGGAATTTGCGTTTCAGCGCAGCAGCGTTCGGCTGAACGCAGTCCCGTACTTTCGATTGAAGAATTTGCCTCCAGCCTCACCTTTACACCCGATGGCAAAACCCTCGCCACCGGTCTGACTTTTTGGGAGGTTGCTACAGGGAAGAAGATCGGTGCCGCTGCGCTGACGATGGAAAAGTCGAGAATATCCGGTTACGAGGAACCGGCAGGAGCTACATACATCACTTACTCGATGGACGGCAAGCGATTCGCCTCCGTACACTTCGACACCAGTTTGATAACCGCTCGGCACGGCGTCTACTTATGGAACGTCCCCGAGCAGGGAGAACTTCGCTTCGCCAAGCAGCTGTACTTTTCAAAGTCGTGCCTTTCGCGTTACCGGGATTCGCTGCACTACTTAGCCTTCTCGCCAGATGGGACGAAGTTGGCGACACGATTCCCTGACGACGCGACCGTTGTTTGGGATACGGTTGCGGGTAAGGAACTGGTGCGATTCGACGACAACGGCTTGGCCCTCGGCTTCATTCATGATGGGCGGACCCTCGTGTCGGTTAGTCGCGACGGCGAAGTTCAGCACTGGGACCTGGCGACCAAGAAGCGGTCGGGGCCTATCAACAATCGCGACCGCGACGAGTTCTTATTCGTCGTTGACGCGATCGCCTCGGCCGATGGGAAAACGCTGGCATTAACGGACAGGTTTTCCATTGTTCTCAAGGACGCCCTTACCGGCACGACGCTGCATCGGTTTGACAGCTTCGACCCCAGGCGAATGTCACTGTCGACGACGGGTGACAAAATGGCCGCTTATGGCGACGAAAACGTGAATGTTGTCGACGCTGGCACTGGAAAGGAAATTGGCTACCTACATGTTCCGAAGAGTCAGATCGAATGTCTGGCATTTTCGCCGGACTCGAAGCAGTTGG
>JANLTA010000092.1:0-2209 GCA_031362705.1 Gemmataceae bacterium
CCAGTTCCAGATCGAGCGCACCCGAGGCGGCCGGGGCCACCGACTTGCCGCAAGCGCTGAGGATCAGTGGCCGCAGCTGAAACAGAAACTCACGTTGATGACACGGCTCCATGCCCTGAAAGGGGCTCACGGGACCGCGCAGGCGTTCGACTACCGAACGCACGGCCGCATCACCGCCGCCATAGTGCTGGGCAACGGCAGCGATAGCCGGAACAAATTCATTCACCAAATAGATCCAGCCGGCGGTGGCGTTTTTTGGATCAACGCCAGCCTGGCAATCGCGGATCATGTCGTAACAGGTATAGACAGCCATTGGAAAGCAGCGGTGCCGGTGGCGCAACGCCTGCCAGCCGCATGAACGATTGTAGCGATACGCGCCTATCGTGCGTGCGGAAAAGCTGCGTGTTGAAATTGCGCGAAGGGGACTGGGATGTGTGTCCCAGCCCCTCAGAGCCCAAAGACCCAGCCCACATCCCAGAGCAGTGGACACACCTGGAGCCTGTCGGAAATAGATCGTGGAAAATCGTTAGGCTGGGTAGCCTTGTGGCGCGAGGGAACGTCTGAACTTGGGATGAAGCGATTTAGGACTTGTACGTTGGATCAGCCGCTGTTGTTGCCGGTGTCGTTGCAGGAATGGCTTCCGGAGAATCACTTGGGGCGGTTTATTGGGGAAGTGGCGGCAGGGCTGGATTTGAAAGCGATCTTGGACAAGTACGAACGTAAGGATGGGCGGGGGCAGGTGGCCTATCATCCGCTGATGCTGGTGCGGTTGTTGCTGTATGGGTATGCGGTGGGGATACGGAGTTCGCGGAAGATCGAGGCGGCGACGTATAGCGATGTGGCGTTCCGGTATTTGGCGGCCGATCAGCATCCGGACCATGACGTGATTGCGGAGTTCCGCAAGACGCATTTGGAAGAATTGAGTCAGTTGTTCTTCACGGCGCTGGCGTTGTGCCAAAAGGTGGGGTTGGTGAAGGTGGGGCAGATCGCGATAGATGGGACGAAGGTGGCGGCCAACGCGAGCCGACAGCAGAGCAAAACGTATGCTCGGCTGAGCGAGAAGGAGAAGGCATTGGCTGATCGAGTGCGGCAGATGTTGCAGGATGCCGCTGCTGCTGACGAGCAGGAAAACACGCAGTTTGGGAAGGGCACGCGCGGCGATGAGTTGCCAAAGGAGTTGGCGACGGCGGAGCTTCAGTTGGCCAAAATCCGGGCGGCAAAGCTTGAGTTGGAGCGTGAGGCCCAGGAGAAGGCCGAGCGCGCGGCAAAGGAAAAAGCGGAGCAAAACGGCAAGCCCAACGATGAAGCGCAGAAGAAGCGGTGGCAGCGGGCGAAGTCGAAAACGCCGGCCGGCGATACGCAGGGCAACCTGACCGACCCCGAATCGCGCCTGATGCTGGACGGCAGCAACACGGCTTTTGTGCAAGGCTATAACGCGCAAGTGGCCGCCGCCGGCGTGCCGCAGTGGATCGTGGCGCACGCGGTGACGCAGGAAGCCAATGACCGTCAGCAGTTGAGTCCGATGGTGAACCAAGCGGAGAAGAATTTGGGGTGCAGGCCGGAACTGGTCGTGGCCGATACTGGCTACTGGAACACGGCGGAAATCGTGAAGCTGCAAGCCCGGCCACTGGATTTGTTGGTGCCGCCAGACAAGGGCGAGAACAAGAAGACCGGCCAGCTTCCCGGCAACGCATCCAAAGGGCCGGTGGCGCAACAGATGCGGGAGCGGCTAGCCAAGCCTGACGAGCGCAAGCGCTATCAAAAGCGCAGCGGAATGGTGGAACCCGTCTTCGGCATGATCAAAGAGGTTCTCGGATACCGGCGATTCCTGATGCGCGGCCTCACCAAGGTGCGCGGCGAATGGAGCCTGATCTGCACCGCCTTCAACCTCCGCAAACTCTTCCGCTACGGTCAAGCCGTAAACCCGGCCCTTCCCGGCGCGGCCCTTATTCTGGCCTGATCAAACCGCTCCGCAGGCCAGCTAACGCGAAACTAGGCCCCCTCAACGCCATCCTGCTTGCCCTGGATGATTGAGCGACTTCGAACTCGCCTCCAATCGGCCCAAACTGGCATCCCGAAGAAAACAGTGATGGCCCGGCCCCGGCCACTAGGGATTCATTCCGACAGGCTCCAAGGCAGTCCCCTTCGCGAACTTGCCCTTCGTAGAACGTGACGGTACTCAGTTCATGTTTCCTCGACCCCGTCACTG
>JANLTA010000105.1:0-9118 GCA_031362705.1 Gemmataceae bacterium
GTTCTCGCTGATATGCACATGGGCTAGGCAGTTCCGCAATGATTCCAAGGCCGGCGTGAACTTCTTTTCTTCGATGTTGGCGTGGAATGTGTCGAACATCCCGCGAAAATGCGCGTGATCGACGGCCTTCACCAATGCCGCTGTTTCGACCGCTGTGGTGAGGAAATAGCACTCGAAGCGGTTGAGATATTCGATTGCCAACGTCACTCGACTGAGCTGGGTGTACTCGGCGCAAACGCGCATGACGTCGGCTGCACGCTTCTTTTCGTCGCCCGTGGGTCCGACGCCGGTAAACACCGCCAGCGGCGAATGAAACGGGCCGCACAGGACATCGCCGCCGCAAACGGCCGTCATGTCGATTGCCCATTTGATCCGCTCCACCGCTTTGGCTCGCACAGCCGCATCCGGGCTGATTGGATTGGCCTCCGGCGGCACGACAGTAACCGCCGTACACTTCAACCCCGCATCGCTGATCGCTTTGCCGACCGTCTTGTAGTGAGCCGCATCGCCTTCAAACAGCGGCACCTCAACACCGTCATACCCCGCCGCTTTCAACTTCGGCAACAGCGCGAAATGCTCGGCCGTGACGTGCGTGGTCCAGAGAAGTAGGTTGAAGCCGTATTTCATGGTAGGGATCCTTTGCGTGAGCCGAGATCAAAACTGCGGTATCGCCACGCGCTCGCCGCCCTTCATTGCCGATTCGTGGGCGCACAGGCCCACCATCGTCCAGTTGGCGCTGGTGGCGGCATCGGGGAACGCGGGTTGTTTTCCCTGCACGGCCATCAGGAAGTTATGCGCGAGGTGCGGGTGGCTACCGCCGTGGCCGCCGCCCTGCAGGAAGCTCAGGTGCGTCGCATCGTGGATCGCCCCGGTAAACTTGCGAATCGGGTCCGGCAAGCGACCGGCAAAGTCGGGCACCTTCACTCGCCGTGGTATCTGTGGCTCGGGCAATCCCCGCATGTGCAGTACCGGGTCTTCTCCTTCGCACTGCTGCCATTCAAAACTGACATTCGACGCCGTCACATCGAAGCTCTCGCGGTATTGCCGGGCGGTGTCGAACAGTGATCGCGTCACCTCGGCAACAGCATCGTGACCTTTGATCTTAAATGTGGCTGATTCAACCGCGAATGGGCTTTTGTACTTGGCAATCAATTCTTCGCGAATGCGGCCCGAGCCGTGGCAAACCACGCTCTCCGCATGAGCGAGTTGGTTTTTGGCCGGGTCGCTGAGAATGGCCAGGCACGGGCTGACGCAGTGGGTGGCGTACCACATCGGCGGCAAACCGGGCCAATAATCGGGCCAGCCATCCATGTCTTGCTGATGGCTGCCACGCAGGAACTGAATCCGGCCCAGCACGCCGCGGTCGTAAAGGTCCTTCGCAAACAAGTACTCCCGGCTGTAAACCACCGTCTCCATCATCATGTAGACTTTGCCGGTCTGTTTCTGCAATTCGACGATTTGCTTGCACTCATCAACAGACACACCCATCGGCACCGTGCAAGCCACATGTTTGCCCGCCTTCAGCGCGGCAATCGCCTGCGGGGCATGGTCGGGAATCGGGCTGTTGATATGCACCGCATCGATGTTGCGATCTTTCAACACATCATTGAAATCGCTATAGCGCACGTCCACACCGAAGCGGTCGCCGCAGCGGTCCAGTTCGGCCTTGTTGCGCCGGCACACCGCATACATCTCCGCATCCGGATGTGCCTGGTAAATAGGAATAAACTCGGCCCCAAAGCCCAACCCGACAATGGCAACGCGGACTTTCTGAGGCATGGCTTTCACTCCCGTATTCTGGCATTGTGGGTGAGGGTATGACAACGGACGGCCATTGCAACGGGGTAGCCAATTGGCAAACGCAATGCGGGCGAATTGATCGGTTTCCCTTCCGTTCTGGCGGCCTCCAACTATGATTACGTAGGAGGTGGGCTATGCTTCCATCCGTGTCCGTGATTCATCATGACCCCGATATTCTCGGCGGTGTAGCGGTTTTTGTCGGCACGCGCGTGCCAGTTCGTGCCATGTTTGATTACATCACCGGCGGCCAGCCATTGTCGGAGTTCCTTGAAGATTTTCCAACCGTGACGCGCGAGCAGGCTGAGTTGGCGTTGCGCCAGGCCGCGGATGCATTGGTGGCCGATGCGCGTGCTGCTTGACGAATGCGTGCCAAAACGACTTGCTAAGTCACTGACCGGACATGACGTCCGGACGGTGCCGCAGGAGGGCTGGTCGGGCAAAAGAAACGGCGAATTGCTGGCATTGATGTCGGCCAACGGATTTGAAGTATTGCTGACGGTCGATCAAGGCGTGGTTTTTCAGCAGAACCTCGTCGGCACCGGCGTTGCCGTGATAATTCTCGCCGCGACAACCAACCAACTAGCCGATCTACTTCCATTGGTTCCCAAGGCATTGTCAGCCCTGGCCGGGATCAAGTTCGAAGATGTCATCATCGTCGGCACGTAAGACGTGCGTTGAGTCATTTCAAGTTCTGTGATATTTCCGCGAGCCGGAAACTACGTGGAGCAATTCGACATGTTGAAGCAATGGTGGCAGCGACTCAACGCGGCGGTGACACATCACATCCGCACCATCGAGATGATCGGTGTGCTTATGCGCATCTTCAGCTTCTCACTGGTCAGCTGGCTCGGGCCTGCCAGCCCGTTCTTCTTTGTCTGGGCCTTCAACACCGTCGACGCGATCATGCTGTCGTGGTGTGCCATCATCAAAAAGGACCGGGCTTACACGTTGCTGAATGTGTTCTGGGTGGGCGTCGGCGTCATTGGTATGTGGCGAGCGATGGGATTCGCAAGCCATTGAGCCGATGAACGTGGTTTTGGGCAACGCTAAGAATTCAAGGTGATATCGTACTTTGTTCGCACATAATCGTCGGAAACACACGTCAGACTGCGTGGTCCACCGCCATGCCACTCACTATGCGGAAAAGTTAGTTCCCATTTTCGGCCGTCACTTTTGTCAACATACAGTTCGATCCAACCGCCATGTTCACTTTGGGCTATCATCGTCAACACTGAGCCAATCAACCAAATAATTCGCTTTTCAGTTTCGTCAGCGATTACGGTGCCGTCAACTTTTAGCCAATGCCCTTCCAGTTGACTTTCGTCTGGCTGTAATGGGATCATATCTGGTTCCAACTCACAACCGCCAATCTGTCTGTTTTGTTCACGCCCGCTCGCTGAGGAACTTCGCCAGCACGCGCCCAGGATCGGCGTCGGTGCGTATTTCCAACAAGTCGGCGTCGAGCGCACGTAAGCCGGCCGCTAGTTGATGGCGATGAGCGGCCAACTCTTCGCAGTAGGTTTGCCGCAAGCCGCGCGGATCAGTGAGTAACTCTTGCGGGATTTCCAAACCACGGAACATCGTTGCCGATGCAAATGGGAAATCCTCTTCGGCCGGGTCAAGCACGCGGATGGCAATGACCTCGTGGCGGTCGAACCGCAGCCGGCGCACGCCTTCGATGGCATCGACTGGATCATCGAGAAAATCACTCAATAGCAGCACCACGCCACGCCTGCCGATCCGGCCGGCCAACTCGTGGATCGCGGTGCTCAGGCGTGATTCTTCCTTTGTTGGCCCCGCCGCCAATGAACGGATGATCTCGGCAATGTGTCCGGTTTGCCCGCCGGGGCGCAGGAAACGCCGCACCTGGGAATCCACGATCGCCAGGCCGACGCGATCTGATTGTTTAAGCACCAGATGCGCTAGGCAAGCGGCCAGCAGGCACGCATAGTCATACTTCGATTTGTCACCGGAAGCGTAACGCATCGACGCCGACGCATCGACGATCAGCCACGCCGTCAGGTCCGTTTCAAGATCGTATTGCTTGAGATAGTAGCGCTCAGTCCGGCCAAACACTTTCCAATCGAGATGCTTGACATCATCGCCGGCGACGTATTCCCGGTGTTGAGCGAATTCGACGGCAAACCCATGCCGCGGACTTTTATGCGCCCCCGCCAACACGCCATCAACGACACGCTTGGCCGACAACTCCAACGACCGCACCCGCGCTAGCACATCGGGATCGAGATAAGTGGTCATTGTTAATCGAGATCAATTTACCGCCAGCGTCGCATCCGCCGCCGACAGCGTGTACGTGTCGTCGTTGTCGCGCAAAGCGGCGAAGGTATTGGCGATGCGGCGGTCGGCGAGTTTGAGGAAGTAGCGGCCAGCGGCAACTTCGGCTTGGGTCTGTTGCGGGTTGCCGTTGCCGTTTTGGTAAATGTGATCCAGCCGGCTCAACGTGCAGGCCGACGCGTAAAGATCCAGCGCGGCATCGGCCAGCCGCTCGTGGATCAATTGGCTTTGAATGAATCGCTCTTCGGTGCCGGCTCGCAGGAACACCCACGGCAGCACCAGCCCCAGTTGTTTCACGCGCTTGCCCAGCGCGGCGGCTGCTGGCTTGAGATCTTTGCTCACCACCGGCACATCCGGCGTCTGGTAGCGTCCGCCCGTTTGCTGCCAGGTGACTTCCATGAGTTTCGAGCGATGTTTCAGCGGGTTCTTGCGTGCGGCATCCAACTGCATGCCCGGCGCCCGGCACCCCACCACGGCGATAAACGCCTTTAATACATCGTTGGCACCCTCGCCAATCGTGTTGATGCGGGCGTCGCGCATCATGCGCTCGTACGGCTCGTTGGAGAAATACGCCTGACCGCCGAAGATTTGGATGGTGTCGTTGACGATGGTCCACAAATGCTCCGTCGCGAATACCTTGAGCATCGCCGTTTCGAGCATGTAGTCATCGGCACCGCTATCAATGAGCTTGGCACAGATCGTCGTCATCGCTTCCATGGCGAACGCATGGGCGGCCATGTAGCCGATCTTCTTCTTCACCAATTCAAACTCGGCCAGCGTCTGTTGAAACTGCACGCGACTCTTGGCGTGTTTGGTCGCGGCCTTGATGCACGTCTTCGCCGACCCTGTGCAAGTCGCACCAAATGTCGTGCGCCCGAAGTCCAGCACATGCAGCGCGACACGCAATCCTTTGCCGATAGGTCCCAGAATGTTCGCGGCTGGCACCTTCATGTTCTCAAACGCCAGCCACGCGGTGGCCGTCCCGCGGATGCCGCACTTCGGCGCTCGCGCTTCAACGACCTTGAACCCCGGCATGTCCGGCGTCACCAGAAACGCGGTGACTTTGCTTTCGCCGCCCTTCGGGTCTGGCGTGCGCGCCATCACTGTCAGCACGTCGGCGATCGCGCCATTCGTAATGTAGCGCTTCGTACCGTTGAGGACGTAAGCCTTGCCATCGTCAACCGGGTCGGCTTTCGTCTGCACGTTGCCTGCATCGGAGCCGGCCTTTTCTTCGGTGAGCGCGAATGCGCCGAGCATTTCACCTTTGCACAAACCCGGCATCCAGGTCTTCTGCTGTTCCGGCGTACCAAACAACATCAACGCTCGAATACCGATGGACCCGTGCGCATTCACAAACACCGCCGTGCTGGAACAATGCCCGCCCAGCACTTCCAACACTTTGCAATAACCCTGCTGCGAGAAACCCTGGCCGCCAAACTCTTTGGAACCAGTCATCCCCAGCACGCCGAGTTCGCCCAACCCGGAAATCACCTTCTTCGGAATGTCAGCAATGCGATCAATCTCAGCCGCGTCGATGGACGTATCGCAATATCCCTGCACCTTTTTGACGGCATCATCCACGGTCTTCTGTTCATCGGCCGGCAACACCGGATATGGCATCACATGATCGGTACGAAACTGCCCGAAAAACATCCGCTTGCCGAACCCCAAATGCTCGGGGCCGCTAAACAACAACTCCTCAGCCTGCTTCTTCTGTTGAGCAATTTGTGCGGCAGACAATGCCATGACAATCCGGCTCCAAATGGTTGTGGATACGGCTGATAATCTATGAAACGCGGCTAAAAATGGCTGAAGCGGGGCCGAATGGGGGACATCGGCTGCGCATCTGCCAAAATGCGGCAGAAAGCCTCGAACCGACGACCGGAATCGCGTTTGTGATAGAATCTCATCAGAATGTCGCCCCGATTTGAGTAACGACATGTCAATCGCGGCCATCCGAGGCGTGGTAATGGGAGGGATCATCGTGCTTCGGGATCAGCAAACTCCGCTGACGGAAGGAACGGAGGTTACTGTCACCCCGGTGACCGGCACACCCGGTTCTCCCGCGGCAGTCCTGGCAGCTTTGGACTCGGCAACCAGGGTTCCCGCGGCGTGGGTGGATGAGCTTGATCATTTGGTCGCTCAGGGTCGCCGTGTGCCGGCGCGCGATTCTCTGTTTTCCGATAGTGCCCACATCCCGGTGAACGATTGATGCCGGCTGCACTTCTAGACACCAACGCCATCAGCGATTTAATGCGCGACCATGCAGCGATCAAAGCTCGCATCCGGACGCATGGCGATCTTATTTTGACCAGCGTAGTGGCGATCGGTGAAATCCGCTACGGTCTGGACCGATTGCCGGCCGGCAAGAAGCGAACAGATTTGGAAAGCCGCGCCGGGGCCATTCTCGCTGCGATCAGCATTGAACCAATCACGGCGGACATCGCCGAAACGTATGGCCGTCTCAAAGCCGCGATGGAGATTCAGGGCGTGATTGTCGACGACAATGACTTATGGATCGCAGCCACCGCGATTGCAAACGGTCACCTAATCGTTACCCGCGATCAAGTCTTTACTCAAGTGCCTGGGTTAATCGTTGAGAATTGGACTATTTGACGGCACGGCAATTGCTAAATTGGTCTTCTCTGTGATTTCCTTTGTGCTCTCTGTGTCTTTGTGGTGAATTCTTAAGACCAACCACAAAGACACAAAGGGCACGAAGGAAGCACGAAGAAAACCAAGCTGACCCACTACCCACTTCCACGTATTCCAGCCACATTGATCACCCGATTTCCACTCGTTTGCAATTCTCATTGACATCCTGCGAACTACTTATTACTATTGCCTAAGTCGATAAGCCTAAAAATTTAGGTGTCAACGGGAGCTGCTCATGAATACTGCAAGACGACCTACCGCTTTCGCATGTGGCGTACTCGCGTTCGTCGGCTTTGGGATCACGCTCATCGGGTGTGCCCAGGAGCCAACCAAGGCATCGGCCCCACCGCCGACCATCGGTTGGGACTCGTTTGACGCACGAATGGACTGGGAGGCCGAGCAGGGCTTTTCCGGCGTCGTGCTCGTTGCTCGCGATGGAGCGATTAAGTTCCATAAAGCCTACGGCATGGCCGACCGCGACAAGAAGATCGCCATGCGCCCCGACACCATTCTCGCTATCGGCTCGACACCGATTGACTTCACCAAAGCCGGCATCCTGTTGCTTGCCGACCGCGGCAAGTTGAGTCTCGATGACTCCATCACCAAGCACCTTGAGGGCGTACCGGACGACAAAGTGCCAATAACGATTCGGCACCTCATGACCGGTCGGTCGGGCCTGAATGATTTTCACGACCACATGACCGATCGCGATAAGGACCACAGTTGGATCGACCGCACCGAAGCCATCAAGCGCATCCTCGGCCAGGATCTGCTTTTCGAGCCGGGCAAGCAGCGGCAACACTCCCACTCGGCGTTCGGTCTCCTGGCGGCGATCATTGAAGTCGTCAGCGGTCAGACTTATCAGAACTTCACCTGCGAAAACCTATTCAAGCCGGCCGGCATGACCTACACCGGTTTCTTCGGCGACAAATACGCCGACGAGCGCATGGCCATCGGCTACGGCCCGCGCAAGGATGGCGAGATCAACGCGCCGCCCTATTGGGGCAAAACCAGTTGGCTGGTGATGGGCAGCGGTGGCCAAACTTCCACGGCCGAGGACATGTGGCGATGGATCCAAGCCGTGAAGGGCGGCAAGCTATTGTCGAAAGAGTCGCTCCAGCAATATGCAGGGCCGGGCGAGGGGATGTTGGTCGGCGGCGACCGCTACGGCTTCGACATCCTGTACGCCGGCAACCCCAAGTCGTTCATGGTCGTGATGAGCAACGCCCGCTCACCCAAGCGTCGCCCGCAACTGGAACGCTTCGGACAGGAACTAGCGGCACTGGTATCCGACCGCAAACCCGCCCAGTTCACACTCGGTGTACAACTCAAAGTCGAGGACGACGGACCGATCAAGATCGAAAGCGTCATCCCCGGTGGCGCAGCCGAGAAAGCAGGCTTACAAGCCGGCGACCTGCTCCTCAAAGCCAACGGCAAACCCCTCGGCGAAACCGCCGCCGTACTGGCCCTGCTCCAAACCGGCGACGTGATCGAATTCGAAATCGACCGCGACGGTCAGCGGCAAACAATTAAAGTGAAACCCATTCCACGTCTGCCCACGTAAAAAACCCAAGCCCACCCGTTGCCATCTTAGTTTTGGACACAACGTTCCGCCCCAGCTAATGCCTAGCCGGGGCGAAACGCGGTGTCCACACCTATGCTTTTGGGGAGGGGAATTGCTAAAAGGTCGCCCTTTGAAACTAAAGTCGTCACGGTATTCGTCACTCCCAAATATAAGTCGAGGCATGGCATCCCTCAATTGATCTTACACCGGCGGCAACCACGCGGTATTTACGGCGCAATTCATGAGGGTTGATCCGTGCGGCGCTATGTATTGATTTTGTCTGCAGCAATGGTTGCGCTTTTGCCCGGCTGTCTCACGTTGTACTCGAAGACGGAAATCGTCCGTGGACATGAACCGCGGCGGCCGATTCAGTTTGAGAGTCCGCAGGCGGCGAATGACTTCCAAAAGGCGGTTAAGAAGGAAGATGGTCACGTCGGCGGCAGCTATCTGGGCGTGCCGTTCCTAACCTTGTTCGCGCGAAGTCAGCAATTGTCGGACAATGCACTATGGAACGAATGCGTTACTAAGTGTGATACGAATCAGGATGCGATGATCACTTGTGCCGAAGTGGCTGTGTTTGCCAAACCGTGATTGCATTGACCGAGTCTGAAACTGCTTCTCTTTAGATTCCTGGCTTTGCAACATGTCCGGCACGTTTTGGCTATCATATCCGCGTTGCACCATCTCGGAATGTAAAGGTCTTTGCCATGACTCGTCATTGTGTTGGCGTATTGCTGATGCCATTTTTCTGTGCGACCGTTTTCGCGGGTGAACCGGTTGTGGATGCTTGGCCGCAGTTTCGTG
>JANLTA010000114.1:0-3561 GCA_031362705.1 Gemmataceae bacterium
ACAATCGCAGGATCCATTGCACGCGCTCGAATTGGTCCAGCCAGTCTTGGGTGACTTGCACAAGAAGTGGGTCGTTGGCAGAGACGATGCCGCTGGCACAGACCTCGCCGGTCTGTTGTTCGACGAGGCTGCGATATGCTGACAACGTGCGGTCGCCGAAACGGGCAACTTCCTGGCCATCTTCGCTGAAGAACACGACTACCGGAACGCGTTTGCCGCCGCATACGCTCAACTCAGCCTGGGCATCGGCATGTTCGTCGCGGTCGATGTAGCGAACCTTCAACATCGGCGCGGCTGCTGCGAAGTGTTCGAAGATTGGGCATTGGCGGACGCAGTCGCCGCACCACGCACCGGCCAGGACTAAGACATGAGTTTCGCGGCGGAACTTGGCGAGTAGCTGCCTCTGATTGTCGGTCAGCGCCACCTGTTCGTGGACCACGCGCCAGCGGCCACGATCGGGCGTTGACCCATATTGCTTAATGAAGTCGTCCATGGTTTGGGCGGCGGCGAACTTGGAATAGAGATTCACGAGTGCAGGCTCCCGGCGTAGTGCGATTCTCGTTACTCGGACATTGTAAGGCCAGGAACAAACAGAAACATCGCCGCGCAACATATTGCCGCATATGATCTTGTGGCGCGAAACGACTTGATCTCTCATTGATTTCGCCGAGGCGAAATCCGTTTTTTTATCCGATACGACCGGCACATTGGGCGGCTTTCGTACATTGGCGGGCCTGTGGTCGGCGTTACAGGGCCTGAAACTAATGCTAGATTGGGAAGGCAGCGGAATCGGCAAAGTCACGCACTATCGGAAGCACCCGTCGTGAAGCAAAACATCCGCCTGCGCGGAATCAGCGACGACGTGAAAGGCAAGGTTTGGGAGTCGGAAGCGACTCTGCGAGCCGGCCGTCTCGCGTCGCTGGAAATCGTGCTGGATGACAGTTCAGTCAGTCGGCGACATGCCGAGATTCGCTTTGCCGCGCCCGCAGGCTGGGTAGTGAAGGATCTCGAGAGCACCAACGGTACCTACATCAATGGCATCCGACTGAACGACAGCGAGAAGCCGATCCGCGTCCGCGACATCGTGCAGTTCGGCAAAGTCGCGATGATCGTCGAGACCACTGAAAACAACGCGGGCGGCGGCGACCCGCAACTCGACAAGATTCTCGTGGAAGCCACCGCGAATTCGTCGTGGGAAGATCTGCTGCAAGGCTTCATCTTCGATCGCAACCGCGGCCTACGGCCCGGCGATCAATTGATGGCCATGATTCGAGCTGGTCATCACCTCGTCCACGTCGAAAGTGAAGACGAGCTATTACATCTGATCCTGAACGACGCGGTGCAGGTACTCGATGCTCAGCGGGGTGCCATCGTCCTCGCCGAGGGACCGGACTCCAAGCTTAAGATCCGCGCATTGGCCACTGGCCGTGGCGAAGCAGTGACAGGTCGTTTCCACTATAGCCAGAAGCTGGCGCACCGCTGCTTCACGCAAGGTGAAAGTGTTCTGTGTAGCAGCGTCTCCGACGATCCGGAGCTGGCCAACGCCCAGAGCATTGCCGACGGCTCGATGGCCTCAGTGTTGTGCGTACTATTGCGCACCCCACGCCATCGCCTTGGCATTCTGCACGTGGATCGTTCGTATTGGCAAAAGTCGTTCACGGAAGATGACCTGCATTTGGCCGACGCACTGGCCGCGAATGTCAGCGCCGGCATTGAGTGCGCTCAATTGTTGCGGAAACAGCGCGACTTGTTCCGTAACACAATCACGACGCTGGCTCAAGCCGTGGAATTGAAGGATGAATACACCGGTGGTCACACGGTGCGTGTCACCAACTATGCTCTGATGCTCGGTAGGCACCTTGGTTTGGAGAAATCGGAGCTGGACCTTATCGAGATCGGCACGCCGCTGCATGACATCGGCAAGATCGGCATCGACGACGCGATCCTTCGCAAGCCGGGCAAGCTGACTCCCGAGGAATGGGAAGAGATGAAGACGCACACGACGAAGGGTGCCGACATCGTCAGCCGGATTCCGGAGTTGATTCCGATCACGCCAATTGTCCGCAATCACCATGAGCGCTGGGATGGCCAAGGCTACCCGGACAAGCTGGCTGGCGAAGACATCCATTTGCTGGCGCGAATCGTGGCCGTGGTGGATGCATTCGACGCGATGACATCGGATCGGCCGTACCACGTGGACAAGCGTGGCCGGACGTTTGAAGACGCATTCGGCGAACTGCAACGCCAATCTGGCAAGCAGTTCGATCCAAAATGTGCGGCCGCGTTTTGTGAACTCCAGGACCAAGTCACGGAGAATGCACAGGTGGATAAGCCGACCACGTGCGTCGCCACTGCGTGACGCTGCTGGCTCGATCTTCGGCGAGAAATTGTAATGGCAGCCCCAACCTCGACCGAAGAAATGCTGACGCTCGTTCGCAAGAGCGGTCTGGTGTCGCCGGAACGCTTTGAGTCATTTCTGCACAACAACCCCAACCGTTCGCCCGAAGACACCATCGGCACCGCAGCCTCGCTGGTCCGCCAGGGTGTTCTCACCAAATTTCAAGCGCAGCAGATACTCAAAGGCAGGTACAAGAGCTTCAACATTGGCCGTTATCGTGTCCTCGAACCGCTGGGCGTCGGCGGCATGAGCAGGGTTTATTTGTGCGAACACACGTCGATGGCTCACCGTGTGGCCATCAAGATCGTGTCGTCCGAAACTACGCTAGATCCATCCATCGTCAAAAGGTTTTTCCGCGAAGCCCGTGCCGTTGCCTCGTTGAATCATCCCAACATCGTTCGTGCTCATGATGCAGCCGAGGTGCCGGGTAAGTTCCACTACCTTGTCATGGAGTACATCGACGGGGTCAACCTGCATGACCTGGTGAATCGCCACGGTCGGCTTTCGCCCGAACGCACTGCCCACTACATGTCGCAAGCCGCCCGGGGATTGCAATATCTCCACGAAGCAAATCTTGTTCACCGCGACATAAAACCCGGCAATCTTCTATTGGACCGGCGCGGCACGGTGAAGATCCTTGATCTCGGCCTGGTCAGTCCGCGTGAAACGGACACAGCTGACCCGATCACGGCGACGTTCGATCGCAAGTCGATTCTGGGCACCGCGGACTTCATGTCGCCGGAACAGGCGATCCAAACCTCGGATGTTGATATCCGTGCGGACATCTACAGTCTCGGTGCCACGATGTACTTTCTGTTGGCGGGGCAGCCACCGTTCCCGGGCGACAACTTTGCTCACAAACTGCTCGGCCACCAGATGAAGACCCCGGAGCCACTGCACACGCTGCGCCCTGAAGTGCCTTCCGAAATGAACGCGGTGGTCGAAAGGATGATGGCCAAGAAGCTTGATGCCCGGTATCAACGACCGGCTGAAATTGCGGAAGCTCTTAGCCCTTGGACGCAAACACCCATCGAACCGCCGGACGCACATGAGATTCCGCGCCGAACACCCGGGTCCAAGTCCACATTCACGCTGCCCGCTCAGCCCGGTTCCTCGGCCTTTCGTCCTGGCTCGTCCGTGATCTATTCCAATACGCCGCGACC
>JANLTA010000142.1:0-3476 GCA_031362705.1 Gemmataceae bacterium
CAAAGCCGCCCTCGCGTTTTTGTCATTGGGTTCCATAAATCTTTAGACTCTGATCGTCTAATCCGACGGGACAACAACTGGACATTTGGCGGAACTTGGCAGTCCGCAATCGAAGATGCCGGCTCATTACGGCCCAAGTCGCTGCTAAAGCTCATGGAGAAGACAACGCTAGCCACTGGATGGGCGACGCTTGCGCTTCGGCCGCCGAAACAGGTCAAGTATTCGCTTGCCACCAATATCGACATCGACGACGAACAGGAGTGGTGGGACGAAGCGACGACGGCAAAGCACTATAAGATGCTGAGCGAGCTTCACCTTCGAGAGGTTGAAAGCCGCGTCAAGGACGGTGGCGTACATGTCGGGACAGTCTACCGTCGCTGTCGATATGACGAAATGCGTGCGGAAGTCCGGTTTGACAACCTTGCTGGTTGCCTAAGGACGCCGCGAGGCGGTAGTGCGCGTCAGATCGTAATGGTCATCGATCGAGGCAAAGTCCGATTCCGTTGGATGTCGCCGCGCGAATATGCCCGCCTCCAAGGTGCCCCCGAATTCACGCTCGCGAAAAACACGATTCAATCGCTCTTTGGATTTGGCGACGGGGTTTGCGTTCCAGTTATCCGATGGCTGGATCAGAATGTGCTTAGTCCTATCTTTGACGACGAATTGAGAGCACAGGATCCTGCAATTCGAGAGGACAGCGCAATAAAACTCGTGACGGCGTAGGTCATGACGGACAACCTATCGATTGCTCAGCGTCGCACTTGCATGCAGGCTGTAAAAAGCTGCAACACAACGCCCGAGCGCAAAGTTCGGTCGGTCCTACATCGACTTGGTTGCCGATTTGCGCTTCATCGTGCCGACTTGCCCGGAACACCAGACATTGTGATGCCTAGGCGCCGGTGTATCGTTTTGGTAAATGGTTGTTTCTGGCACGGTCACACGTGCTCAAGAGGCCAGCGAAAACCAATTACAAACCGGCGGTACTGGTGCGACAAAATTGAACGGAACCGGGATCGCGACAAACGGAATAATGCTGCACTACTGCGCAAAGGGTGGCACGTGCTAGTTGTATGGGAGTGCCAAACTAAGCGGCCGCAACGACTTGAGCAACGCTTATTGCGATTTGCCGCCGCCATAGCGTAGTCCCATGTTGACCTTCCGTCACTCCAACGGCCAGCACTCACTCCTGACACTAGAAGGGGGCAATGAAGGGGCATGGCATCGTGGCTGCGTTATTGATCATGGCCATACCCCATATTATGATCGTCGTTTTATTGCGTACCGATGTTTGACACGTTTGTTTATGAACGAATTCAAGCCGCGACCTTGCTCAGCAAGTGCTTTCATGCGTTCGATATTGTACGCACCGGCACTTAGATACGTGTAACCGTAAACCCAGCCGTCGTGAAAGCCGACGACAATCGAATCGGCCTCAATTTCGTATGTTCGGATGCCTGAGGCTCCGCCGAGATTCCGATAGCGACACACCATGTTCCACCTCCCTGTAGTGATGACTTGACATTTCTATTCATGAAACGCCATACCGGTGCGATGGTTCCGGTCACAAAAGAATCGATGACGACTAGTGTTCCGTGTCGCGCGGCGGGCAAGGATCGTTTCCAGGCGAGATCGTGTCCTTACTACGAATTCGTCCACTTAAACCTTGTACGCTAAGTTCGCCGCCGCCTTGATGCTTGAGCATTTCTCGCGCGGATTTGATGGCTTCGCTTTGCGTTTGGTGTACGCTCGATGCTTTGGCGGCATCGTTCCGTTTTTGCGCCCAGTTTCCGTCTGGCCGCTGCGAAACAATCCTGTCTCTGCCCTTACTCATGGCGATCTCCTGCGAGGTCGAAGGAAATATATTGCACGGATTATTCGGCTATGTACGAGGAAAGGCAAGTACACGGCTCGATTCAGATTAAACCTTCTTCATTTCTTCAAAAACAATGCGGATGGGGTGTCTCGCTGGTTGGCGGCACTCTGATTACCACATGATTTCGTTTGCCTCTCAAACGGTCGGCAGGTCAGTGGGAATGACCTACTTCAGCCCAACGGGCTGGGAGCACTCAGCCCTGGGCAACGCCCAGGGTAAGCCACGCCATTGTTCATCAGTCTGAAGGACTGAGACACAATCTGTCAGCCATTCAGGCTGAATCGCATAATGGCGAGAACCTAGGGCGTTGCCCTAGGCTGAGTGCTGTCAGTCCTTCGGACTGAAGAACAGCGGCGCGTCGGCCGAATTCTCGACTATTTCACTGCCAGGATGCAGGCCATTGCGAAATACAACGTCGGAAGGTAGGATTCGTAAAAGGAGTTCGCCATGTTCGATCTGACCGAACAGCAGTGCCTTGAGTTGAGTGGCCCCGAACCGATCGCGGTTGATCCCGTGACCCATGCGACCTACGTGCTCGTTCGTCGGGAAGCTTACGACCGTCTCAAGTCGCTTCTGGCCATGGATGATTACGACCCTGACGAAGGGGCCGCGTTCATCAATGACTTGATGGCCGAAGACGACGCCAAAGACCCTTATCTGCAGGGCTACCAGCATTTCGGGAAGCCCGCATGAATCGCGGCGACGTCGTCCTTGTGCCCTTCCCGTTCCAGGACAAGCCGGCGGAGAAGGTCCGCCCTGCCGTGGTGATCCAAGCCGACGCGGAGAACCGGCGGCTGGCCAACACCATTCTGGCAATGATCACCGGCAATCTGGATGACGTGGGACAAACAACGACCGTGCTGGTCGATCCCGCAGTTGCCACCGGAGCCGGCTCCGGACTGCTTGGCCCCTCGCTCATCAAGTGCTACAATCTGGCAACTGTCCGACAGCGCCGAGTCATCCAAGTCATCGGGCATTTGTCGGATGCGATCATGAATCAAGTCAACCAGGCACTGAAGGCGGCCCTGAATCTCCAGTAGTCCACGATTTCAAGCGACTTATTTGCAGATTCAGTTCACATCCACGAAGCCTCCCGCCGCCTGCATAATGAAGCCCGTCAGTTTTTTTTGCTACCGCGCTGGACATTACCAAAAAATAGTGTACAATTGTGTATGTCGGCTTCCGGGGCCGATGATTGACGCACGCGGCGGGTTCGGATCCAACCCCGTCGCAGGCGCCAATTGCAGGGTTGATCCGTGAATCGAGTTGATTCTACAGGCGGAAGACCAATGCCGGAACCGGTTTTCCCTCTGTGAAGTCAACGACATTCCCGGATGAGTTGGTGTCTGTTGAAAGGCGATGCCGCGGGACAACACGATCCGGCGTATCTGTCGCTTAAACGAACTCACCACCTTCCCCCTCGCCATCAGCGACAAATGAGCCGACCTCGGCTCACTAACAAAGCGCCACACGCGCCCACCTCGAGTGTGGCAACAAGGTTGGCCGCTGCGGTCGTAGCGAGCGTGACCATTACCCCAAGTGCCCGCGGCATCCCCTTTCCAGCGCGTGGGAGTGCGCGCGGGCGGATATCGGGGGCGAGGGA
>JANLTA010000175.1:0-2729 GCA_031362705.1 Gemmataceae bacterium
TCAATTCGCTGGTTTCACCGACGTCGACAATGCGCGAGCTCGAATGGATGGTGTAAAGGAAGCGTTAGGCCCGAGCTTTATTGAAAAAGATCGAATGAGTGATGAGATGGATCTTTCACGCGCTCGCGACAATGTTCGAAATGCAATCAGCAATCATCGGAAAGACCTTGTTGCATTAGTTGGGATTTGGGCCTACAACGCTCCGGCAATTGCTCAGATTGTCGAGCAAAACAAATTGCGAAGCAGCATTTCAGTTGTTACGTTCGACGCCCAAGCGGAAGCCTTGGCGGACATGAGCAAAGGGCGCATCGACGCGATGGTCGTGCAGAATCCATTTAGCATGGGTTTTCTTTCCGTAAAACTGCTCTCCTCGATGATTCGCAAAGACGATTCAGTCACCAAGGAGATGTTTCCAAATACAGAACAACCCGATGGCGACATTCACACCACCGGTCTGCGGCTTGTCGTGCCTGACGAAGGCTCGCCGTTAACCGCCGAACAATTTGACGCTAAAGTTGTCGAGTTCATGAAACTGACCGATTTCAAAGCTTGGTTGGCCAAATTTGACCTCAAGAGTTCATAAGGCCAGTTGCTGTGAAACCATTTATCAGTTGGTTAAGTTCGAGGGCGAACGAGGTCGCCCTGGTGATTGCGATTTTAATCGTAGTCGCGGTAACGCTTTTCGCCGATTCCAGCCAAAGCTACCTTCAAGATCCGAAGACCAGCGCTGAAGATATCCTACGCAACGCAGCCATGCTGACGATCTTCGCCTTGGGTGCCTCGGTCGTTATCATCGCGGGTGGCATCGACCTCTCGGCTGGCTCGATGATTGCCTTCAGCGGGACAACCATTGCCTGTACGATGCTCGGCATTCAAAGCCTCGGTACGCTCGAGAATCCAGTAACCGAATGGAAGGTCGTGTCGGGTGGAATCGCAGCCGGATTATTTGCCGGCTTCGTTGTCGGAACGCTGCACGCTTGGTTGATCACCTCGGTCGGACTGCCGCCTTTCGTTGCAACGCTAGCCACATTGGTTGGCTTAAGATCGCTGGCTCGCGTGATGGGTGAAACGGTAACGCAAGTCTTACTGTCAGGAAAAAAATCGCAAATACCCATCGAGCAACCTTTCTTCACAGATTTTCTTAGACAGCGCGTCGACCTCTGGATTTATACCGCGATTGGCCTAGCTATTTTTACTTTCGTTTTACTCGGTTACACGATTTTGGGGCGGCACCTTTACGCTCTTGGCGGAAATGAACAAGCGGCCCGACTGAGCGGATTGCGGACGGATCGCCTAAAGTGGTTTGCGTACGTTTTTGGCGCGATGACCGCAAGTTTGGCGTCGATTTTTTACTTAGCGAACGAAGGTGTTTCCGCTCCCGTAACACAGGCTCGCGGGCACGAACTGAATGCGATTGCGGCGGCTGTTGTCGGCGGCTGTTCTCTCAAAGGCGGAGTCGGAACCGTCACAGGGACGTTGCTGGGTGCGATGTTCTTACGTGTTGTAATCGATGCCGTTGCGAAGATTATCAAATCTGGAGCTGACGTTTGGGAAGGCTTGATCGTGGGTGTTGTCGTCGTCTTGGCCGTCACCTTTAGCCAATTGCGTTTGGCGAGCAACTCGGGCCGAAGTCTCCTCGGTGGCCCTTTGGGTGCCTGTGCAATTCTAATCCTTTCAACCACCGCTGGAATGGTGGCCGGCATGAATCTAGGAGCCAAACCTGGAATTGCAGTCGGAGTCGTAAGCGGGTTGCTTTTGGGGATTCTCCGCTGGATCGAAAGCTACCGTAGTCGCCGCCGCGCGACCTAAGACCATGTCTATAGCTCCTATTATCGAATTAAAGGCGATCGGAAAAAACTTCCCTGGGGTTCGAGCTCTTTCCGATATCTCGTTTTCTGTCGTTCCTGGCGAATTACATGCGATTTGCGGCGAGAATGGAGCAGGCAAAAGCACGCTGATGAAAATCCTCTCAGGTGTCATCACCGACTATGAAGGCGCGCTGTGGGTTGAAGGGAAGGACGTTGACTTCTCAGGAACGGCTGACGCAGAACAAGCAAGCATTAGCATTATTCATCAGGAGCTCAATCTTGTTGAACAACTCTCAGTTGCCGCCAATATTTTTCTCGGTCGCGAGTTAACAATCTTTCCAGCGATACGTGACGATCGTGCCATGAACCGTTCCGCTGCCGCTCTATTACAGAGTTTAGAATGCGATATCTCGCCTACCACGCTTGCGGGTTCGCTCCGCGTCGGCGATCAACAATTGGTTGAGATAGCAAAGGCGCTCAGCCTGCGCAGCCGTATTCTGATCATGGACGAACCGACCAGCGCGCTAACGGAATCCGAGGTTGTGCGACTATACCGTGTGATTGCGAAGTTGCTCAAAGATGGCACGACTATTCTTTATATCTCGCACAAAATGGACGAAGTCTTTCGTCTATCGAACCGTATCACCGTGCTCCGCGACGGTGAGGTCGTGGCGACCACCGAGACGGCGGCCATCGATCGGCCGGCGTTGATACAGACGATGGTGGGCCGCGCTCTGAGCGAGGTCTTTCCGAAGCGCGCCATCCCGTTGGGCGACTGCGCGCTCGAGCTGAGAGGCCTGTCCAATCGCGCGCTGGGTCTCCACGACGTGTCGCTGAACGTCAGGTGCGGCGAAGTGCTCGGCGTGGCCGGCCTCATGGGATCGGGGAGGACCGAACTGGCCGAGACGCTGTTCGGCCTTG
>JANLTA010000179.1:0-6962 GCA_031362705.1 Gemmataceae bacterium
GGAGGGGTTAGGGGAGGGATTGTTGAATCCGGTTGGAATGAACGACATGTAGCCGCGACGAGCATCAAGCAATCCCTCCCCTACCCCTCCCTTCGAGGGAGGGGACTAAAATGCTGGAGCACTGTTATGCCGGAACCACTCGCTGCCGCCCTCGGGCTTACGTTGAACGATGAACTCACCAAGGCGTTTGGCCGGATGCGGCATTGCCTGGATCAACTGACGGATCAGCAAGTCTGGCAACGCTCCGACGACAAGATGAACGCCATCGGCAACCTGTTGCTGCACCTGGCTGGGAATCTCGGGCAATATGTGGTGTCCGGTGTTGGCGGTGCGGCCGACGTGCGCAACCGCCCGGCCGAGTTCTCCGCACGCGGACCAATGACGAAGAATGAGTTGCTGGGCAAAATGGAAATCGTGCTGGCTGACGCGCGAGCCGCACTGGAACGACAAACCGAAGCCGAATGGCTCAAGCCACGGCGCATTCAAGGCTTCGAAATGACCGCACTCCAGGCGGCAGCAAGAAGCGTCGCCCACTTCCGCGGCCACGAACAGGAAATCATCCACATGACCCGGGCCATGTTGGGAGACAAGTATAAGTTCAACTGGGTGCCAGTCAGCAAGGAACAAGGGGCGGCGGAGTAGAGGCCCAAAGAAGCTGGGTTCTTCTTATTCCCCTCCCTCGAAGGGAGGGGTTAGGGGAGGGACTTTGCTTCGCACTGCAACCGACTCGCTAAATCGTCCATCACCCAGTCCAACTCCATTAACACATCATCATTCGTGTATCGCACAACCTTCAATCCCATGTCTTCCAAGTAGCGCTGTCGCTTGCCGTCGGCTTGCATGTCTTTGTGGCTATCACCGTCGATTTCCACGACAACTGATAAACTCGCGCAATAGAAGTCCACCACAAATGGTCCAACCGGATGTTGTTTACGAAACTTCAGGTTCAAGAACTATTGAGCTTTCACTCGACCCCAAAACAGTTTCTCAGGCCAGGTCATGTCACGCCGCAGTTGTCGAGCCTGATCAATTGCGTTTGGAGCGTTTTTGTGTTTTTCGACTGGCATGGCGTATTGAATCCCTCCCCTAACCCCTCCCTTCGAGGGAGGGGAATAAGAAAGAAACGTTCCAGTCGTTCTATGTTGGTGACGGCATCTGAAAGTGCTGAGCCAACTTCCGTCGCCGCAATCGACGCTGATTGAAACGTCCAAGCAACCAGAATACTGCTAACACGCCAAAGCCAGCCGCCAGCGACCACGGCCAGCGCGGTCCCGGATTGGTGTCCCAGACGGCGATGCCGTTGTCGTCGGTTGCACATGCCAACAACCGGCCGCTCGGTGACACTAGGCAGGGGATTCGTAATGGCTGCAATGACTCATACGTTGTCGCCTTGGTTTGGCGATTGACAACGCGCACGTTGACATATGTTTCGATATTCGGGTTATTTGCAGCAGGTGCGGCAATAGCCAAGTTCTTGACAAGCCATTGCTGAGCCCCTTGATACCACGGCGGCGAAGCGGACTGTTTATGGGTTTTAAAATAGGCAACGCTTTCGAGACCATCTTGAAAGTATTCCCGCGTTTCACCAACACTGTATTCCGCGACTAACATTGGATCGGCGATGCCCGGCCCAATGGGGTTTTGCGATGTATTGAATGTCAGTGAGCTCTCGGACCGCACTTCACCTTCACCTGCAGCGTTCATTAAAGTCGTGCGCAACCACGGCGTTTCCCAGCGGCCGTCTAGAACGCCCATGCCCTGCGGAAGATCGACACGATAGAGTTCTTTTCCACTGGGTAACTCGACAACCAATACAGTGCATTTCATTTCTTTCATGCTTCGGACCATTTCCCATTCGCTAATCACGGCAATCGAATCATCAGAAGCGAACGACAAAACTACTGGTGAATACCCTTCACGACGGCATGTGAGCACCAACTCACCTGTGCTCACCGAGTATATTTTCGCAAAAATGTCGGGACCTTTTTCCGATTGCCCATAGTGGCGGCCATGGAACCAACGACCGTTTGGCGACAATAATGGTAACATCAGATCTTCGTCGGGAATTGACAAAGGACAGCGCAAGCCAGTCGTCGCGTCGTAAAGGAGGCACTTGCGCCTCTCGCGCTCGTGAATCGTCTCCAGAATGGTCTTCTCAACGATTGCCAATAACCCGTTTTGAGCTGGGAATGTCCGCTTAGGAATGAGTGGCTCGGAGCAATTCAAAACAACGCGGCTCAACGGATCACCGGTTACCGCGTCCCAGCGTGAAATGACCGGGTCAGGATAGATTTGTTTTTCGTGCGGTGGTGCGAACGTTGTGACAACGACCGCACCGTCCGGGCTAAAGCAGTTGAGTCGGCCCACATTGGCCGGGCTTCGCCAAAGCGGCTGCTGTGGCCAGAGCCAAACCAGCGCGGCGGCGGATACTGCCGTGAAGACGGCGAAGGCGTAGCGGCATTTGTAGAAGAAGCGTGCGAGCATGTTGGCAGGGTCTGTTACAAGTTATTCTATGCAATCAGACCGGCGTCATTAGCAACACCCGACTTACCAATTGCCCCGTTGGATAGGGTCTTTGCTTCATCAGAGACGTGACGAACCTTAGCCCAATCAACTTGGGCTACCCAACAGCCATTCGCATTGTCGTAAGCCACGGTTCCATCCACGAGGATGTTGTCGTTGCTGCCATGTTCGTCACCGTCGTCCATATAGACGGTGAACACCATGCCGGGTTGCAATTCGACACCAAGCTTGATAAGCACAAGGGGTCATATAAAAATGATTAGCACTTGCCGCTACCGTCCGGCCAGAAGTGGACGCCGGAGACCCTGGGCAACTTCAGCAGCGTAACGACGGATACCACGACGGGCAATCGCACGCACGATGCAGCTTGTGAAAGTTCTTGCAACTTCGCTTGATATTTCAAAAACAGAGTGTACAATTGTGTACATCGGCTTCCGGAGCCGATGATTGACGCAGGCGGCGGGTTCGGATCCAGCTCGTAGCTGGCGTCAATTGCGGAGTTGATCCGTGAATCGAGTTCCTTCAACATTCGGAAGACCGACGCCGGAATTGGTCGTCCAATGTGGAATCAATGAGATTCATGGATGAGTTGGTGTGCTGTTGAAAGGCGATGCCGCGGGACAACACGATCCGGCGTTACAGTCGCGTAAACAACCTCACCTCCCACCCCCTCGCCATCAGCGACAAATGAGCCGACCTGTTCGGCTCACAAACAAAGCGCCACACGCGCCCACCTCGAGTGTGGCAACCAGGTTGGCCGCCGCGGTCGCGGCGAGCGTGACCATTATCCCAAGTGCCCGCGGCATCCCCTTTCCAGCGCGTGGGAGTGCGCGCGGGCGGATACCGGGGGCGAGGGAGTTGGGTGTAGGATCGAGGAGCAAGGATCGAGGATCGAGGTCTGTGGATCGGGACCATGGACTGGTGACTTGTCGCCAGTGAGAGTGTTCTTTGACAACTGAATTTGCAGGGGACGCGGCCGGGCTAGTGGTTGGCGAAGGCGCTTGCGCTCCGAGTTCGCCTATTCAACGATGAGGTCCACCGGCTTGACGCCCTTGCGGAACCCATCCGTGCAAAATGGATTCGGTTTGAACTCGCCGACGATCTTGACGTTGGATTCAGCAGGAATGCGCTCTTCCAAGCTGACGGCCCAGTAGCAGGCGTTGACGAGTAGTCGCCGGACGCCGGTGCTGGCGAAGTCTTGTGATGCACCCAGCGTGGTTGTGAAAACGCGCGACTTGCCGTTGGTCTTGGTCCACGCCACCGGCATCATGGGATTGTTTTTCGGGCTATCCGCCGCCGGGCTGTCGGCTGCCAAAGTCGTTGTGACTTCACCCAGCAATAGCGGTGTGCAATCTTGAGCCAACGGCAGATTGACGCGATACACATCCGAGGTGCCAAATACTTCGCCTGGTTTGATGCCGCGAAGTATTGGGTGTTTCGCTTGTTCCTTCGCGATGATGCCGCGGGTGCCTTCCTTGCCGTGGTCGCCGTGATGGGCGACCCAGGTTTCGCCAAGGATTTGTTGACCAAAGCCACCGGGCCAGTCTTTGCTATCGGAACTCCACTTGGCGTAAGTCTCTGACTTCGTGTTAAACGCATGGGTGGCTGTACGCAGTCCAATGACGGGTTTGCCGGCTTCAATGTAATTGACAATGTGCTTCATCTGGTCATCGGGCAGATCGCGGTAGCGCGTGAAGATCACCATCAAGTCGGCGGTCGCGAGTGCCGCAAGTCCCGGAATATTGTTGTTGACATTGGGATTGATCGTGCCATCCTTCGGATCGATGGCGTAAAGCACGGTGCAATCAAAGCCGTGATGTTTCGCCAGTATCCGGCCCAACTGTGTCAGTGTCTCTTCGGAACGGTACTCTTCATCGCCGCTGATGAGCACAACCTTCTTGCCGCGACCTGGACCTGCGCCGCCGCGGTTGGTCACCCAGGGGTCGGCTGCGATGGCCAATAGCGCCCCCATTAACAACAGCATGCGCATCCAGCACTCCTTGGCATCAGGCAAACGGGTTCGGGTTGTCGTCGAACTTTTCCAGATCACGGTCGGTCCAACCGAAGTGATGGGCCAGCTCGTGGATCACGGTCTTGCGAATCTCCGTGAGCAGCTCAGGGCGATCCGGGAAATCCTGTTCCAACGTCCGCTGATAGATGATGATCCGGTGCGGCGGCTGATCGGAATCATCCACGCCACCGAGGCCATCGCCGCTGTCGTAAGCCGATGGCACGAACAGGCCGTAGAGCGATTCGCCGTCGGCAATCTCTTCCGCGCTGAAGTCCATATCACGCATTAATCGTTGGCTCGGTTCGTCCTCAACGTCAATGACCAGATTGTTGAGATACGGCGCGAACGCCGGCGGCAGCGATTCCATCACCTCGGCGACAGCACGATCGAATTGCTTGCGGTTCATGTCGGGATTCGCATTGCCAATTGTTCCACGAGCGAGTATTCCCCGCCGCTGATGGCATACTCCGCGCGGATCGGCGTGTTGTTCGTGATAGCCCTTGGCGGCGTCAGCGGCTGCGCAACCTGCCCGGCCAAGGTCCAGGCCGCGCTGCAACAACCCAAGCCCGAGCGCGTCAGCGAAGTTCGCCGCGACTATGTCATCGGCTGCCCGGATCGGTTGACCGTTCGCATCGCAAATACGCCGCCGTTCGATGTCACAGTCGAACCAGATGGTTGCGTGATGATCCCCGGCGTGGGCCGAATGCGTGTGGATGGTGCCGCGCCGGGCGATGTCGCCGTCGAGATCGCGCATCATCGCCAACTCGCGTCGAACTCGGTGCAAGTCGCCGTGGCCGAGTATGCGAGCAAGTCGGTGCTGGTGTTTGGTCCCGGCGATGGCGTGCAACGTGTCGTGCCGTATGTCGGTCCGGAGAACCTCACGGAGATGTTGCGGCGCACTGGCGGCTTGGCTCCCGGTGCCGCGTTCCACGCCGTACATGTTGTCCGGCCACATGTCGCCAGCGGCCAACGGCCCGAAGTCTTCACCGTGGACCTCGCTGCCGCGCTGGAGAAGACCGACGCCAACGATGTGCGACTTCAACCCAGCGATCACGTCTACATCGGCGAAACCACCGGCTCCTCGTTTGCAAGATGCATGCCGCCGTGGGTCCGGGCCGTGCTGCCCGGTATGAAGGCAATAGACGCCCAGACGGAATAACGGACGGGGTTCTTTCAACTTACAATCGTTGTGTATGTCGTGCCATTGTGGTAAAACGATTCCATCTTGATGAAACGTAAATCGAGCACTTAGGCTCTCAACCGGAGAAACCGCCGTGAGACTGACTCGCATCATCGGCTTAGCGACCGGCATTATCTTTGTCACGACTCCGATGGCATTCGCACATCCGGATTCGCGGGTGGTGGGCGGCAGTTTCGGTGCGGGACTTGTGCATCCCCTCTCGGGCTGGGATCACTTATTGGCGATGTTCGGCATCGGCCTGTTGAGCGCTCGCATCGGCGGCTCTGCCCTCTGGGCCTTACCCGGAGCATTCGTCGCTTCCATGATCGGCGGCGGCATTGCCGGCATGTTGGGTTATCCAATGCAGTTCGTGGAATTCGGTATTGCCGCGTCGCTGATCGTTGTCGGTCTTGCCATTGCTTTGGACGGACGCCGTAAGGTTGCCCTTCTCGCGCTGATCTCCGCCGTCATCGGTGCAATACACGGCCACGCCCACGGCACGGAAATGCCAACGATGGCCGGACCAGTCGTCTACGCAATTGGATTTGTCGCCGCAACGTGCTGCCTCCACCTCGCAGGCGTGTTGATTGGCCGATATGCAATGCAATCGCAACGCGGAACCTATGCCCTTCGTTGGGCCGGTGCCGCTGTCGCCGTGGCCGGCGTTGGTTTTGCGACAGTAATTGGTTAGTCCTCGCTGACCGGTTGGTGACTGACATCGCCATGATTTGCCGTACGCTCCGGTTGTGAGGGCATGCCCGCCATTGGCAAACCCCCCTTGACTTGCCGCGAATAATCCCTTACAAGAGAGTACATCCGTTGAATTAGGCATCCTTCCAATTCGTCCGTATGTGAAGCGCCCTGGCGAATGGCAATTGTCGTTCTTTCGAGAATCGCCTGGCGGAAGGTTTTGCCATCTCACGAGAGTTGCGGTCAACAGTTGACCCCCCGGCCGATGTAAGCCGGACTTAATCCTCGTTGCAATCGTTTTGGATCCGGCTCGCGCCGGCACACACTCAGTTTATGTACCAACGTCGAACTTCTGCGCGGAAACCTCACCGCGCAGGCCCGAACACAGGTGGCGTCGCCGCTCTGTATCGCCAAAAAAACGCCGGCCAGGGGCAGCAGCCGCAATATGACCAGCCCCCACCGCAGGCTCAACAACAGCAACAGCATCAGCAGTCGCAGGGCCAACAATCAACTCATCAGCAAAAGTCCCAACAGCAACAAAAATCACAGCGTCCTGCC
>JANLTA010000193.1:0-8160 GCA_031362705.1 Gemmataceae bacterium
TCCCTCGAAGGGAGGGGTAAGGGGAGGGATTCAAGACTGGCCGCTCCACTTGGCTGCGTTTCATGCCGTCGGGGCCTCAAACAATCCCTCCCCTAGCCCCTCCCTTCGAGGGAGGGGAATAAGACAACACTCAAATACATCAGAGCAACGCGGCATGAGACGCAATGCTTGCGAGCTGCACAATGAAAGTGATCCGCCGGGTTTACCCGGCGGATCTCATTTTCAGGGCAGATCAAAGCGCTACGCTACTCAGCCTTTTCCATTCACCCCCGCCACCTCGTCATGCTGTAGCATCTGCTCGATGCGTTTCTTCGCAGCCTTAATCAGTGGCTTGGCTTCTTGGAGAGTTTCGGGCAGTGTGCCGGCTCCGAGCGGGGGCACCGGCGCGAGCTGCGGCAGGTCGGACCACAGACGGCCCTCGTGACCGGGGAGCCAATATTCGAAGGGGGCGCGATTGCGACCGGCTCCCTGGCGGCAGATGCGCTTATCGGCCACCGCGCGCTCCAGCCATTTCCAGAGCGTCACCCGATGCGGCCGCTCATGATCGTCGGGCCAATTCTTGTGAATGCGGCTCCGCGTCAATTTGTAGTCCGCATCTTCCAGAATCGTCTTCAACACTTTCCAGCCAAATTCGTATTCCTTCGCGCCGGTATCGGTAACCAACTTGTAATCCGTCTCGTCCTCGGTCCATTCGATCAGGCGATCGCGCGGCGTCGCGGCGAATCGGCTGCGTGTACGCAACCAGCGACGGCGATCGGTCGAGGTCGCGCCCGTTGTCTTATCCAGTTCCAGCAATACATCGGCCCACGCAGCCAGCGCTCGCGTGCCACGCGGCATCAGTGCTTTGGTTGACTGGTTTTTGCTCGGATGATGCAGTAACAGCACACTCACGCCGGCATCAGCCAACAGCCGAACCGGCGCCATCGCTTCATACATCTGCGAAGGATGGTTCTCGGAATAGCAGGGCAACAACGGCCCCAGAGGATCAAAGACGACGAGATCGAGCGGCTGTTGCCGATGCTCCTCGACAATTTGTTTCAGCAATTCCCGCCACTGTTCCAGCGAAGGCGGCCCAAGGAATGGCCGCACGATGAACCCGACATTGGCGAACTTCAGCGTGCCATCGCGGTTGAGCCAGAGCGTTTCCATCTCTTCGGTCACCACCACGACGCGAGCCGGCGTCACCGGGATCGTCAACAAATTGCCGCCCGCCGCCGTCTTGGAGAGCAACACCGAGATCAGCGTCGTCTTCCCGGACTTCTCGCGGCTGGTCATCACAGTGACGCCGCGCTTGACCAGATAGCCAGGCCACAGCCAATCCAACGGCGGAGCGCCCGCGGTTCGAAGTTCGTCGATCCAACGGAGTTGAGCGACCATCACCTGACTCCAAAAACCAACAAAGCAGCTAACAATTCGAGATTACCCGGACAAGAAGTGATTACAATGTCAGTAGTGGCCGGTTCGAGTTATTTTCCGAGCTCTTTACTTGCTCAAATCAATGAGATGCACCCCACCACTGCTGCCGAAGGCGAGCGTTTTGCCGTCGGGGGAAAACGCCAGGCCGCCGACAAAGCCGTGCGGTGCGACAAAGGTCCGCGTCGGCAGTTTGCCATCCAAATCCACGAGCGACACACGCGGCTGCGGCATTTCCTGAGGGTCAGGCTCCCGTTCCTTTTCAACAGCCGGGTCGCCTTTTGGCGTCCACACAATCGCTAGCGTTTTCCCATCCGGAGCGATGGCAAACGCCCAACTGGCTTGTTCACCACCATAATTCAATGTGCGTTCGATTCGTTGGTCGTCGACATTCCAGACCAGGAGGTCGCCCGAGCCGTCAATGCTAACGAATCGCTTGGAGTCCGGTGTGAAAAGGCTATGAGCCCACCCGTATCCCTCCGGACTACCCCGGCCCAGCAACACGCCGCGATCCGCTAGCGTTTTGGCGTCCATAAAACGGAATTCTACCGGTGCGCCCTTTTTGCCTCCGAGGGCCACGGGCAACGTTTTGCCGTCTGGACTGATCGAGGACAATCCGAAATAGCGATCCTTTTCAGGACAAGAAACACTCAATAGCTCCTTCCCGCTGGCAAGGTCCACAAGCCGGACGGAAGACGTCTTCGCCTTGAAGTCGTTTTGGCTGAATGCGACCGTCTTTCCATCGGGGAAAATGAACGGTACCGCAAAACCATCACATAGTTTCCATTGTTTGCTCGTGGTCAGGTCACGCACCATCGTGACATCCTGCGCATCCTGATCGTTGTCCTGGCTCGGCCGTTCAACGTATGTGAGGTATCGGCCGTTGGGTGACAGTTCCGCGAAAGCTGGCCCCGAACCAGGACTAACCTCAATCGAATCAGTTTCTTTGCCATTGATCAAATCCCAGACGCGAATCCTACCCGAATACTCAATTCGCCACCGCCTCTTGCCGTCGCGTTCGAAGTTCTTCACCTGTCGTTTTTCGACAAACACATAGAGCGACTTCCAATTGGGCGCTAACAGTGCGTAGTTCGCGGTACCGCGATAACCGGCGGGCGTTTCAATCCGGTGGACTTCCTTCCTAGCCGCTAAATCCCAGAACTGGATTAACCCGGACGGATATCCAGAGGCAAATAACTGGGTACCTTCGGGTGAGAATTCCACCTGCCGCATACACGCATTGCGGTTGGGATGAACCAGGGTTGTGATCAGGCTATCTGCAATGGGTTCAGTTTTCGGGCCAGCTTTGGCCGGCAGGACGGAAATCTCATGCGTCGTCGGTGCGACTCTCGCACCCTGCCAGGCGTCGAAGGAGACAGTGATTTTTGCAGGACCGGACCCGACATTGCTTGCGACCCGCACGGGGCCGTCGAGGTTGACTCCTCAGCATCGATCCTTGATTTCATAAAGCTCTTTGACCGGTGGTCCGCCGGGCTTCCCCGCTGTGTATTCAATTTGGACCATAGGTTTGGCGACTTCGGGAATTGTGCCGTCGTATTTGATCATGGCGAGAGTGCCCGGTCCTTGACCGGGCGCGCCGACCACCAACACGATGTCGCTCTTTCGATCGACGCGCATCGTGGGCAACTCGGCGTAAAAGGTCACTTGCAGTGGGCCGCCGAGATGGACCACGGAAGCATCGGCCGGCGCGTCCGCGAAGAACAATGCGCCGTTCAGATCGATTGGGCCGGCATTAAACGTTACGCGACCTTCAATGCCGCCACCCTTGATGCCCGGGACGGCGACGTCAGCAAGAATCATTGCCAATGGTGTCATTGGATTATTAACCATCGCCGCCTTGATTTCAGGACGGCTACCCATCGATCCTTCGGCATACACCTTGACCGGTGTCGTGAACACGGTCACGCTCTTGTGCGTTTGGCCACCGATGTTAAGCGTGCCGATTTCAAAGGTATGGCCTTGATCATCCGAACTGCCCTTGGGCTTCTTCTCGGCAGTCACCCGCTTGTCGGCCTCTGTGAGGTCACCGTTGCCGTTGCGATCCACGTATAGTGTGTCGCCATCCAGCACGAGCCAAGCTCGGTCTTTCCCCTCAGCGCCAAAGACGAGCAACAGGTACTTTGGCGATTTAGATTGATAGTTGGGTTGTTTTGCAATCGAGCGGTCGATGATTATCGGCACCGCCAGCGCGGAACTGGTAAACCAACTCGCCGCGAGAATAAGGGCCATACGTAACATGGTTGGGCTCCGGTCGGACTGGAGGGTTCCCATCTCAACATAGACTGCCATGCTCATCGTTGGCAAGCAGCGCCATCGCCTTTCCGGGGACGGCTGATGATTGGCTGCTCCAAGTTATGACGGGCGGGCATTTCCACAAATGGCTTTTACGGACTTAGAATCGTTGCCGGTCTTCCGAAATTGGCCGATCATTGCGGGCTGAAATTGAGGTCAAAGGGCAATCGTTACGTGGTCGCAAAGCCGCAATCGACAATGATTTACATTCGCGAACCGCCCCGCAATTTGCTGCGACAATCGCAGCGTCGGGGGTGGGTGTATATGTCGGCAACGATCGACGTAACTAGCCGCTTCGCCGTAGCCCGGCCGAATCGCTGACACCCAAGTTCTCGTAGATCTGTCGCGTCGCGTCGGATCGATTTAACGTGTAAAAATGGATGCCGCGCACGTTGCGGTCCAGCAGCAGGCGGCATTGCTCGGTGGCCCAGTGAGTGCCGACTCGGGCGACGGCAGCATCATCGGTGCAGCGATCGAGTGAGCGCAGCAGTGCGGCAGGGATTCGCGCTCCCAATGCTAGTTCAGCCATACGAGCTAAACCCGCTTTACTCGTCACCGGCATGATGCCGGCAAGAATTGGTACTTTGATGCCGGCATGTTCGCAGCGTTCGCGAAAATCGTAGAAGTCGCGGTTGTCAAAGAACAATTGCGTGACGATGTAGTCCGCGCCGGCATCTACCTTAGCTTTGAGATGTTCCATCTCCTTGAGCCGATTCGGCGTGCCGGGGTGACCTTCGGGGAAGCCAGCGACACCGACGCCGAACCCGCGCGGGTCCGGCGTCTTGGTACGGCCGCGAATGTACTTCACGAGATCGGTGGCATAGCGAAATGCATCGCCGGTGCGGTCGTGGTCGGCCCGCTCCTTGGGCAAGTCGCCGCCGAGCGCAAGCACGTTCTCGATGCCAGCAGCGGCATAGCGATCCAGAATCGACTCCAATTCCTCCTGGCAATGACATACGCAGGTGAGATGCGAGATGGCCGTCAGGTCGGTTTCTTTCTTGATGCGCACAACCAAGTCATGGGTGCGCTCACGGGTCGAACCGCCGGCACCATAGGTCACCGACACGAATGATGGCCGTAGTTCCTGCAATTGGCGGATCGATTGGAACAGGTCGCTCCAGGCCGCGTCGCTCTTCGGCGGGAAGAACTCAAAGCTGAACGTCGTGGGATGTTCGCGGAAGATGTCGAGTATGTGCATGGTCGAAGTTATTGTATGTCAAGCCGCTTGCAGTTCCTTGACCAGATTCGCCACCAGGACCGGATCGTTCTGCTTCAAAAGATGGTCGATCCGACTTTGCGGGACTTCCAGCTTTTTGAGCGTGTTGGCCACCGATAGCCAGACCTTTTCCCGCTTCTTGCCCTCGGCCAGGTACAGGTCCGTGACTAGCTCACTGAGCCGCTGAAGCTGGATCGTGTCCTTGTTCTCGTAATACCGTTTGATGATGCCTTGCTGATGTCGCGTGTATTCGTCGAGCGGCATGGCCGGTTCCTCCGTGGGGGCTGGCAAAACGCCCATCCCGGATAGACTACGCGGAATCCGTGCAATGGTCTTGAGGTCGGCGAATGCGGGCCGTGGTGCAGCGCGTTTCCAATGCCCGTGTGGTTGTTGACCGCACGACTGTAGGTGAGGTTACTAGCGGGCTGCTCGTACTGCTTGGTGTCACTCATACCGATACCGATGCCGAAGCCCGCAAGCTCGCCGAGAAGATCGCCGGGCTGCGGATATTTCGCGATGAAGACGACAAAATGAACCGCGACGTGTCCGAAGCCGGCGGCGGCGTACTGGTGGTAAGCCAATTCACGCTGCACGGCGATTGCCGCAAAGGTCGGCGACCGAGCTTCGTGGCCGCCGCTCGGCCGGAGCAAGCGGAGCCGTTGTACGAAGCGTTCGTGATGTACCTCCGCGGCGTCGGGATCACGACCGCGACGGGCAAGTTTGGCGCGATGATGCAAGTCGAACTCGTTAATGATGGTCCCGTGACATTGATCCTCGATACAGAGGAGCTTCGGTGAGCGACACTCCGCAATTCCAAAAACGCCTCGGCCTCTTCGATGGCACCATGCTCGTTGCCGGCTCCATGATCGGCTCAGGCGTGTACATCACCTCGGCCGGCATTGCCCGCGACACCGGTGCGGCGGGCTGGTTGCTAGCCGCATGGGCCGTCGCCGGCATGATGACCATATTAGGCGCGTTGGCTTACGCCGAATTGGCGGCGATGATGCCTCAAGCAGGTGGACAATATGTATACCTGCGCGAAGCGTATTCACCACTTTGGGGCTTCTTGTATGGTTGGACATCGTTCACTGTGATACAGACGGGCACGATCGCGGCGGTGGGCGTCGCGTTTGCCAAGTTTCTGGGAGTCCTGGTTCCCGCACTTGGAACCGGTGACGAGGGCATCTTCTATCGCGGCGGCGCTTTCGCGGGCATTGAGCTGCCGTTGCCGTGGCTCGCACAATCGATTCGTTGTTTTGAGATCAAACAGTTCACGGTGAGTTGGGGTCAGATCATCGGCGTGGCGACGGTGATCCTGTTGACATTTTGGAACACGCTTGGCGTCCAGCAAGGCAAGCTACTGCAAAACGTATTCACTGTTACGAAGATCGGATCGCTGCTCTTCGTGATCGCCGTGGCCTGGTTCTTCACGCACAGCACCGCGGTTTGGCAACAAAACTTCGCCGATCCGTGGAGCGGAATCTCAAGTACTGCAAACTATGCCGAGACGCAGAAACTAGCGCCGGCATCCGGGCATCTGACAATCGCGCTCATGGTTTTCGGCGGTGCGTTAGTGGGATCGTTGTTCTCATGCGACGCATGGAACAACGTTACCTTCACGGCCGGCGAAGTGCGCAATCCGCAACGGAATCTGCCGCTGTCGCTGATCCTTGGCACTGGCAGCGTCATTGGACTGTATTTGTTGACCAACGCCGGTTACCTCGGCAGTTTGACAACAGGCCAGATTGCCAACGCTAGCAACGACCGGGTTGCGACCGAGTTGATCGAAACATGGAAGCCCGGCCTCGGCGTGACCATCATGGCCATCGCCATCATGATCTCGACGTTCGGCTGCAACAATGGCTTGATCCTCATGGGTGCTCGCCTCACATATGCGATGGCCCGCGACGGTGTGTTCTTCCGCTCGGTGGGCAAACTCAACAAGAACGGCGTGCCGGCCGTTGGCCTGTGGCTGCAAGCGCTTTGGGCCAGCGCGTTGACTTTCTCGGGAACTTACAACGATCTCTTAGACTACGTCATCTTCGCCGCGTTGCTCTTCTATGCCCTCACCGTCGTCGGCCTGTTCGTACTGCGCACGAAACGACCCAATGCCGAGCGGCCGTACCGAGCCTTGGGATATCCGGTGTTGCCGGCACTCTATGTACTGCTTTGCTCCGCCGTCATGCTGGATTTGCTGATCGTCAAACCAAAACTGACCTGGCCGGGGTTGATCTTGGTGCTCGCCGGGATTCCGGTGTATCTTGTGTGGAAGGCCGTCGGCAAACCGGCCGCTATTCAGGAGGGATGAACGATGGTACGCATTGTTTTAGACGCTGAGCTACGGCGCAAGCTCAACGGACTCCGCGAGCCGGTCGAGTTGTTCGACGAAGCCGGCGAGTCGTTGGGCATTATCAAGAGCACAAACAACCGATATCCCGACAAGAATTGGGAACCGCCGATTGGGCCGGATGAACGTCCTCCGTTTGGAAACCAACGACTGTACACGCCAGAGGAAGTTCGAGAGGCACTGCGGTAGCTGTAATGTACAAAGTCATATGGGTCGATTCCGCGTATCGGCAGCTCGTCGCTATTTGGGCGACGGCCGAAGAGAGTGACCGACCGCGGATACGCGACATTTATGACGACATCAATCGCCTCCTTCGAGGCGACCCGGAAAGCCTAGGCGAATCAAGGGAACCGGATTATCGAATCGATCACATTTCTCCACTTGGGTTTCGCTTCCGTGTTGATTCAATAAACAAAGGAGTACTCGTAACTAATGTCTGGAGATTCGACTAAACCCGCCACCCCGCCGACCGTGAAAGGTCATCCATGCTGAACCGACTCTTCGCGACCAAGTCGCTTGAACTGCTCCACAAGGAAATGGGTGAGGACGAAGGCCGCCTGCGCCGAGTTCTCGGCCCCGTGGGGCTGACGTCACTCGGTGTCGGAGCCATCATCGGAGCCGGCATCTTCGTGATGACTGGGCGGGTAGCTGGCGAAGATGCCGGACCTGCAATTGTCGTATCGTACATGGTCGCCGCCCTTGGATGCGCCTTCGCGGCATTTTGCTACGCCGAGTTCGCATCAATGGCACCGGTAGCAGGCTCGGCTTACACGTATGCCTACGCCACACTCGGCGAACTCGTTGCCTGGATCATCGGGTGGGTCTTGGTCCTTGTATACGCGATGAGTTGTGCAACGGTCGCGTCGGCATG
>JANLTA010000239.1:0-1912 GCA_031362705.1 Gemmataceae bacterium
GAGAGTGGTTACCGAATGTCGTCGACGGGGCAACGACTATCGGCGGCTTACGCAATCACATCGCCGAGCAGTGGGGATTACGGCGCGATATTCCGGTGAAGCTCGGCACGGCTGACACATCGTGCGCAATGATTGCGGCCAATCTTAAGATCGGAGAGTTATTTCACTCGGTGGGGACGACTCAGGTTCTGGCGGCGCTGACGAATCACCCGGTACCAGCGATGCAACGTCTGACGCGGCACTTCGGTGTCGGCTCGTTGTTCATGCAGGTCGCGCATAATCCCGTCGGCGGTGTTGCCTTACCGTGGTTGCACAAGCTCTGTTTCTCAGACATGAGCGAGGCCGACTTTTTCGCTAAGGTGGTTCTTGAAGCGTTGCACCGGTCAACCAGAGTGCGACTTGATCCGCCGTTTCTCGGCGGCGACCGCCTGCAAATTGAAGATAGCGCGGCCGGCTTCACCGGGTTGGCACTTAGCACAGATCGACTCGACCTCGTCGTGGCAGTTCTGCGAGCGATGCGCGAGGGCCAAACCACGGCATTTCGCGACCTCGGCATCAACGGCCCTTTTCATCGCGTCGTTCTTGCCGGTGGTGGCGCGGACTTGGTGCGGCAACTGCATCCAGGGTATGAAGCGGCCAACATTGAAGTCGTTCACGATGGCGCTGTGCGGGGGGCGGCGAGACTTTTTGCAATGGGTCAGATGTGACGTTCGCAGCGATTCTCCCCGGAACGACCGGCGCGACCGTAAGCCACGGAAGCAGGGCAAACTATAAGGCCGCCCAGTCGCTTGCATCGCATCCATAACCGTTTACAATCGAGACTAGCGGAATCTGTTTCCCAAACACGGTCAAACTACGGGCGCGGCACATGGCGCAGTATTACACCCTCGACGAAGCCTCCAAGTTGCTCGGCATGAAGTCGGAGGAGTTTCGTAAGCGCCTTGCCACCGAGTGGAAGACGCTTCGGCGCTTTCCGGACGGGGCCACTTTGCGATTTCAATCGCGGGATATTGATGAATTGGTCCGCCGGATGGGCCGCTCCAGCGAACCCGATTTGCAACTCGGTGACGCGCCGTTGAAGCTGGCTGAGGAAGCCGGGCCAGCGGTCAAACGCAAAACCGAAGAGGCGATCTTTGTACCACCGCCCGCCAGCGATGACTTCGTGCCGCTGGCCGTGGATGATCCGACGGGCACAACCGGAAAGACCGGCAAATCAGGTTCCGACAGCGACGTGAAGCTGGAAAAGACAGCGGGCGGCAACGTGCGACCTATCACGCAAAAAGACGACGTGACTGAACTGATCGATCAGGTGGGAGACAAGAAGAAAGACAGCAAGGCCTTCGAGATCAAGTCGGATACACCCAAGAAATCGACGACGCGCTCGACACACACGGCCAGCGAATTTGACTTGACGATCAACAGCGACAGTGATGAGTTCGACCTGGAACTCACCGACGACAGCGATGAAGTGCCGGTCGGAAAGCGCAATAAAAAGAAGCGGCCCGGTGACAGCGGCATCAATTTGCAGGATCCCGCGGACTCGGGTATCTCGTTGGAAAAGGACGGCAGCGATTTCGAGTTGCAACTTGAACCGGACTTGGCAGGGCCGAAGACTAATCCGGTTCGGCGCGACGGGCCGAAGACCGATCCTCTGCGGCGCGATGGACCCAAGACCGATCCGCTTAAGAAAGGCAGAGCGAAGAATGACGATTCGGATAGCGAATTTGAATTAACGTTGGACGAGCCGAGCGGTGTCGCGGCCACGGCGTTTGACTCCGGTGAGCAGAAGGACATTTTCGAGACGGACTTCGAGTTGCCCGCGATTGATGATTCGAGTTCGGAAGACAGGCCTGCATCGGATTCGAGCTTGGAAGACTCTGATTTCGACTTGGCGGCCGACGATGGTTCCGGG
>JANLTA010000266.1:0-3431 GCA_031362705.1 Gemmataceae bacterium
CGGCACGGTAGAAATTGAGTTCGGGATTGTGTTCGAGCACACCCGCGACGAGGGCTTCCAACGCGGCAGGCTGCGCGTTCGTGTTGAGTGGAGTTAGCTCCGCCGCGCGGGATAGCGGAGAAGTGCCGCAGAGTCCCGTCAACAAAACCGCGACCAACTGGAGTGAGCACGATGGCCCAAAGGTATTTTGATTCATAAATGGCAAAACGGATTCTCGCCCCATCGGAAATGCGCCGGGAAAATGGTTCCACCTGTGAGGCATTCAGGCGGATGAAAGGCGTCACGCGCCGAATGAGTCAGCGCGACGAAACGAAGGAGGGATTAAACCAGCGGAGGGGCGCGAGGTTGTCGTGGGTCTGGTGGAGACTCACCCGGCGCTCCCCCGCTCTCGTAGGAAACGCGGAAGACCGGTGCATCCGGTCGCGGCAGACATAATGAAGTTTCCGGCGAGATGAAATCAACCGCCAGCAGCGATGTCTGGTGCTTGCTGATGAGTTGGACCAGGTGGTCCGAAGCGGAGTGCGGCTTGTGATGATCACTGTCGTGGTGATCGCCATCGTCGTCATGCTCATCATGATGAAGCGCCATTTCATCAGCGACAGCCTGAACGTCGTCGTGATGGACTTCAGTGAGGAGATGGTAGCGAACGTAGCCTGTCTGGAACACGAACAGCAGCGCCACCAGCACTCGCATCCACCAGCCAGCCGAGGCTGGCTTGACGGCGCAAGCGCGTGATTGTCGTTCCGTTCGCATCAAATTCTAATGTCCCGGTGACAGAATATGGCGAGGTCAATACTCACACGGCGAGTCGGTGTCAAACTTGTTCCTCCGGCCGCGAAGGCGCTAGGGCGCTACGTTTTCGTCGCGGGGTGATTTGAAGCGACGGCTGGGACACGCTTTCCGGCATCGCGAAGAACCTGTCGCCAGAACCAGATCGCTCCCAGGCCGCCGCACACCGCTGCGCAGATGAAGTTCGCTTGCGGGCTGATGCTCCACAGCCACGCACCGAGGAACGAGCCGGTCGTCACGATGGTATCGCGGATCAGGTAGTAAGCGCCGTAAGTGCGGGCGCGGAGTTCAGGCTGGGCTTGGGCGATGATGAGAGCTTTGCGGGCGGGTTCTCCGAACTCCTTCAATCCGCGCACGGCGAAGGCGACCGCGAGCCAGGTGAAGTTGTGCGCGAACAGCAACGTCACGGGAAACAAGGTGAAGAAGATGAACGTGACAAACACAAACGGACGCTGACCGTGCTTGTCGGCCAGGTGCGCGACCGGGATGTAGCAGAGCATCGCCGTCACCATCTCGATGGCAATGAGCCAGCCGAACTGTTCGGCGGTCACACCCCCTTGGTTCATCGCCCACAGGATGATGAACGCATAAGGCAGCCGTTCGCAGAAGCGGATGAGGATGTCGCTCACCAGCAATTCGCGAAGCGTCGGGTTGAACGATTTCACGACGCCGACGAAGGAGATGCCCGGTTCCGTTCTGTTTCGACCGGCAGATTCCGTTGTGGGCGAATCGGCCATGCACCATTGGAAGATTGCGGTCGCCGCGCTCAACGCGATGCACCCCAGCAGCGCCAGGCGCACCCCCTGTTCCCAACCGAAGCGTGTGATAAGCCAGCCGCCCACCAGTGGGCCGACCATCATCGGCACGCGACGAATTATGGATTGAACGCCAACGCCCATTGTGTGCTGGCGTTTATCGAGGGACGTGGCGACGACGGCAAAGGTCGCGGGCAACGACAGGGCGCCCCATGCCAGAAAGAGGAAGACACCGAGCACCAAAGCCAGCCAGTGCTGCCACAGAAACACTATGACGTAGCCAGCGAGGGACAGCGCGTTGAACAGGAGCAGCGAACGCCGTTGTCCCCAACGGTCAGTCAGCCAACCGCCGGGGTAGGCGTAAACCGCGCCGAGCAACGTCTGGAGCGCATCGAACAGACCGATGATGAGGACACCAGCGCCAAGGGTTTCGAGATACTTTGGCGCGAAGCCCAGCCACAAACGCTCGCCCGTTCCAGCGAGAACCAGCGCCACGAGCAACAGCACCGTGTTGCGGCGCAGCGCGAGGAAGTCGGCGATGCTGCGCCATCGGCTCACGCGGGAACTTTTTATCTCCGGCATCCGCTTGTCGAAGAAAATGTTCTTGTGACTCACGCTCATGGAGAGGGCCACGGCCACGTCCGCCTTGATGATTTCCACCTTCACTTTTTCACGGGTAATCCATTTCATGGCTGCAATCTGTGTGCTGCTGAGTTTAGTTGAAGCTGCGATGAGAGCCGGGGTCGGTGCCCGGACGGTGACACCCAGGGTACCGTGATGAACACACCCACACCGAGGGCTTCGAACACCGGCTGCCCCGGATTCGATGAGTGCAGGTACGGCCACAGACCACGTTGTGCGAAATGAAATTGAAAGTTAAAGTTGAGACTATGAGAGTGAAGTATTGTCATAGGGACTTGCTTGGATTGGTTGCTGCGATCGTCGCAGTTGCGTCACCACCACTTTTACACGCTCAAGGTCCCCCGGACATCGTGTGGAAGACCAATGCTCACGCCGGAGCAATAAACTCCGTCGCGTTTTCGCCGGATGGGGCGCTGATTGCGACTGCGTCGGCAGACACGTTGGTCAAAATCTGGCGGACTTCAGACACGGGGTTGCAACGGGTGTTTTCAAACCACATGTCCATGGTCGAAAGGGCCATTTTCTCTCCCAGCGGAGAGTTCGTCGCCTCCCGGGGCTATGATTTTTCAAATCGCCTCAAGCTTTGGCGTGTAACCAATGGTTCAGTCGTGTGGACAGCTCCTGCAGATGGCGCAAGTGCCCAGTTTGCCTTCTCCCCGGATGGAATGATGCTTTCGGTGGGTTACGCACTGCTTGATTACGGTGTTCTTGATGTCCACCGGGTTTCAGATGGCAGCCGCGTTTTCTCGATGGCAACCTTCAGTATGTTCTGGTCCGGTATGGCGTTTTCCCCGGACGGGAGTGAATTGGCGATGGTCAACAGTGGCGGCATCAGAATTTTTCGGACTTCCAACTGGTCTCAACGTCTGGCCGTGGGTCTGTCAGCCGATTCTCTGGCGTATTCGCCGGACGGCCGGAGCTTGTTGTTCGCCGGCCAGACGTTCGTTAACAACGGCATGTTGTATGGATTTGAAGCGAAACTGGCACGAACCAACGACGGGATGGTGGAACAAGTCTTCGGGGGGCATTCTAATCATGTTTCAACCGCAGCTTTTACCTCACAAGGACGAAGCGTGCTAACGGCGAGCCATGACAACTCAATTCGCCTCTGGCGTGTGGCGAATGGAAAGACACTCAGAGTGTGGGACGAGGAAACATCAGGTGTGGAACGGGCGCTGGCGGTGTCTCCCACCGGCAGGTATTTCGCTTATGGCCGCGCGGATGGCGTCCTGGTGCTGGCCCGGG
>JANLTA010000276.1:0-7621 GCA_031362705.1 Gemmataceae bacterium
TAAAGAAAACCACAAAGACACGAAGACACAAAGATCACACAAAGAAAACTATTTCAGGAAGCACTCGCTCCCTTCAGTGGATGTCGGTATTGCATCGCCGCCCGCGCTTGCAGTTTTTGGAACAGCGTCTCGCACCAGCGACGTTTACCGTCAACGCCCTGGGCGACGCCAACGTCGGCACGGCCAATTCGGGAGACATTCGTTACTGCCTTGGCAAGGCCGCAAATGGCGACATCGTTAACTTTGACGCAACGCTCTTTTCCACACCGCAGACAATCAACGTTTCCACGCAACTCGTTGTCGGTGGCAACATCACGATCAACGGTCCCGGTTCCGCGTTTGCGACTCTAAAGAACGTCGCCGCCGCCGGTGCGACGAGCCGCGTTGTTCAAGTCGGCCCCGGATGGACGGTTGCCATTTCCGGTCTGACCATCACCGGCGGCAACTTAACGACCACCAACAACGGTGCCGGCATCGAATCACAAGCAGCGTCGCTGAGCCTCGCTGATTGCCTCATCACCGGGAACACCACGGCTGAGGACGGCGCTGGCATCGCTGTCACCGAAGACTTCGGCCTACTGACGCTCACCGACTGCACCGTATCCGGCAACCACGCCACCGGCAGCTTCTCCGACGGCGGCGGCATCTACATGGCACCGGAGTCTGTACTCACACTGAAGAACTCAACCATCTCCTCCAATGACTCCGCTCATAACGGCGGCGGCGTCTATTTCTTCCTGTTCGGCAGTTACACCGTCGAGAACAGCACGATCTCGGGTAACAGCACGGCTGGCAAGGGTGGGGCGATTTACTTCTATGGCGATGCCACCACTCCCATCGCCATTCGCAACTCCACCATCGCCGGCAACACGGCTGTCATCAGCGGCGGCTTATACTTCAACTCGTTTAACAGTGGCATTGCGCTTTCAAGTACCATCATCGCCAACAACGTCGGAACACCCGACGACATTCTGGGAGCAGGAAATGTCGCCGGCGATAACAACCTTGTTTTCGACTCATCGGGCTTCTCGTTCACCGGCTCCGGCAACATCACCGGCGTGAACCCGATGTTGGACGTGTTGGCCAGCAATGGTGGCCTCACGCAGACGATGGCACTCAAGGCCGGCAGCCCGGCGATAGACGCCGGCAACAATGTCGCCAGCCTGAGTTTCGATCAGCGCGGAATCGGATTTGCAAGGCTTCAAGGAGCCAAGACCGACATCGGTGCATATGAAACTGCCAGTCCAATTCCCGTGGCTTCACTTGCCGCCGTGGGGCCAATCGTCACAGCAGGCCCTACTCCCGATACGGTGCAGGTTACTTACAGTGACAATATCGCAATCGACGTTTCCTCCATTGGTATCGGCGACATTGAAATTGTTGCTCCAAATGCCGCGACGCTCAGCATCACCGGCGTCACCGTGGACATCAACACCAATGGTTCGCCGCGTGTAGCCACTTATACCTTCAACGTGCCCGGCGGCGGCTGGGACGCGGCCGATAATGGCGTCTACCAAGTCAACATTCTCGCCAATCAAGTCGCCGATGCGGATGCCGTACCGCAGTTTGTGCCCGCTGGATCGCTTGGCAAGTTCAGCGTAGCCATCGCGACGACGTATTCGGTGGACGTAACAACAGACGTTGACAACGGCAACTACGGCACGGGCAATCTCTCGTTCCGCGAAGCCTTGAAGTTGGCCAATGATTCGCCCGCAACGAATGACACGATTACTTTTAATCCCACAGTATTCGCCACCGCGCAGGCAATCGTCCTAACCGGGGGCCAGTACAACATCCTCGACGCCGTGACGATCAACGGCCCCGGCGCGGGCAAGTTGACATTCGACGCCAACAATGCCAGCCGGCATTTCAATATCGACGTGCCTGGCAGTTCGACTAACGACGTGATCATCTCGGATATCACACTGACAAAAGGCACAGTCTCCAACGTAAACGGCGGCTCCATACTCAATAGCGACGAAAACCTCACGCTCAGCAACGTTGTGCTGAGCAAAAACACCAGCACCGCCAGCGGCGGTGCCATCGCGATGACCAAGACCGAAGCCGGCTTGACCATCGCCGACAGCACCCTGACGCAAAATGCATCGGCCGGGTCCGCCGGCAACGACTTAGGCGGAGGAGCGTTATTCGTGTTCGGAAATTCCACGGTCGCGATCGTCCGCAGCACCATTACCGGCAACATCAGCACCAATCACGCCGGCGGCATCTACATGTTCAACGGCGGCATCCTCGTCGTTCTTGAGAGCACGCTATCGGGCAACTCAGCGGACCGCATGGGTGGTGCCATCACTAGTCAGTCAGCAGGCGTTGGGGTCATCAACAGCACCGTCACCGGGAACAAAGCCTCACAAGGTGGCGGTATTCGCATGAATCTCAATGGCAACTTCATCGTGAACAACAGCACCATTGCTGGAAACACCGCCTCATTCAACGGCGGCGGCATTTCCATCGCGACCACGTTAATAACCGCAACGATTTCCAGCAGCATTGTGGCCACGAACATCAACGCCAATGCTCCCGACATTGCGACCCCCTTCGGCTTTATCATTGGTGGCGGCAACAATGTGATTGGCATTAGCGATCAGGGAAACTTCACGCTCAGCGGTACCAACAAAACCGGCACCGGTGCCAACCCTCTTGATCCTTTGTTGGGGCCGCTCGTCAACAATGGTGGACTGACGCTGACTATGGGTTTGCTGGCGGGTAGCCCCGCAATTGATGCCGGCGCCGACAACGGTTATCCATTCGATCAGCGAGGCAGCGGCTTCCCACGCAAAGCGGGTGCCAGCGCTGACGTCGGCGCTTTTGAAGGCACGATCAACTATCCCATCGCCAAGTTCAGCACATTCGGCCCGGTCATCGCTGCCGGCCCGACACCCAATTCGCTGACCATCACTTATTCGGACAATATTGGCATTAACGTGGCTAGCATCGGCGTTGCCGATGTTACCATTCTCGACCCGCTGGCGAACCAGCTCGTCATCACCGGAGCAAGTGCCAGCCCGAATACGAATGGTACACCGCGCACGGTGACTTACACGTTCACTCCGCCTGGAGGCACTTGGAACGTCGCCGACAACGGCGCTTACACCGTGCAGATCAACGCCAATGAAATTGTCGACATCGACTCAACGCCGCTGAGCGTCCCGGCAGGGATCGTCGGTACATTTCAGGTCGCAGTGCCGATAACCTATCGCGTCGATGAGGCGACTGACATTGATGATGGCAACGTTGCGACAGGTTTCCTGAGCCTGCGCGAAGCCGTGAAACTGGCGAACACGACCAACCTTGGCGTGGCGGACATCATTGTGTTCGACACCAACGTGTTCAAAGCCGGAACCAAGGTCACACTGGGCGGCACGGCTCTTGGCATCAGCGATCCGTTGACGATCCAAGGGCCTGGAATTGGCAACCTCACGCTCGATGGCAACGCCACCAGTCGAGTGTTTGACATCAACATGACAACTGCGGGCACGTCCGTGTCGATTTCCGGCATGACGATTACCAATGGCCGAGTTATTGATGGTGCCGGTGGCGGCATCATGAACCTCAATGCGTCTTTGATCCTGACGCAAGTCTCCGTCACGGCCAACAACGCAGTGGCGAGCTTAGACGATGGCAACGGCGGCGGCATCGCCATCGTGTCGCCGTTGGCGTCGTTAACTCTGGTGGACTGCACGCTCAGCAACAACGTTGCCAGCGGCATCTCCGCGCAAGGTGGCGGCATTCACATCCAAAGCGACTCAGTCATCACGATTCTTCGGTCCACAATCTCTGGCAATCAAGCGGGCGAAGACGGTGGAGCCATTTACTTCTATTCCGGCGGCACACTTTCTGTCACCGATAGCACAATCTCGGGCAACAAAGCGAACATCTCGGCAGCGGGTGGCGGTGGTGGCGCGGCCTATTTGTTCGGCACCGTGGCCACGATCCGCAACAGCACGATCTCGGGAAACAGCACCAATACCGGCGGCTTCGCCAGCAATGGCGGCGGCATCGCGGCGCTCTCCAATACTACGCTTTCCATTCAGAACAGCACCGTGGCATTCAACACTGCCGGCACCGTCAGCGGCGGCGGCCTGTTCCTCGGCACCGGCACGATCATCTCCAGCGAAAGCACGCTCGTCGCCAAGAACACGGCCATATTGGGGCCGGACATCGCCGGGCAACTTGTCGCCAAGTTCAGCCTCATCGGCGATGACATCGGCACAACTTTGCTGACGGGGAGTGCAAACAACATCGTCAACGTCGATCCACTGTTGTCAGTGCTTGCAAACAACGGCGGTCCGACATTCACCCACGCATTGCAGCCCGGCAGCCCGGCTCTCAACACAGGAAATAATCCTAATAACGTTAGCTTCGATCAACGCGGCAGCGGCTTTGCTCGGCTAGCGGGCGCAGCTGTGGACATCGGTTCGTTCGAATTGCAGCCGCCGGCCAAGGTGTCGGGTTTAATCATCAACGGCGGTGCGGTTCAACGCTCGCGCGTCACTACTGTGGCCATCAGTTTCGATCAGCACGTCACGTTGTCCAATGCGTTCCAACTCCTTCGGCAAGGCGATAGTAAAACCGTCACACTGGCCACCGCGTTGGATGACAGTGGCCCCGGCACGGTCGTGACATTGACTTTCACCGGCGGTGCCGTCGATGGCGCGTCACTGGCCGACGGTCGGTACTCATTGACCGTGCTGGCCAGCAAAGTATCCAATTCCAATGGCAGCCTTGATGGCAACGGCAACGGTGTCGCCCAGGGTTCGCCGGCCGACGACTACGTATTCGCTTCGGCCGACATTCCCAACTTGCCGACCAACATCTTTCGCATTTTCGGCGACAGCGACGGCGATGGTACGATAGCCGCTGTTGATTTCATCCAGTTCCGCTTGTCGCTCGGCGGCACCAATCCCATCTTCGACTTCAACGAAAACAACAGCGTCGATGCCAGCGACTTCGTGCAATTCCGGCTGCGCTTCGGCGGGGCGATTTGACGGTACGTTTGTCATTTGCTCGACTCCGAATGCTATAATCGAAATTGAGTAGGACACTTACCGCAATTGGCGGCGTTGGGGGTCGTACTGTCAATGAAGCCATTTCGGCCTTGACAGACCCCCAATACCAATGCCTATGCTAGGCTGCGGAACTGCGCCAGGTGCCGAACTTGTGCTTCGGACCAACTGTCCTTCAGGCGTCGCTCTTCGCCCGCACCTTGTTTTACTTAATGCCGCCGGCTAGCTCGGCGGAAACGCACATAGGAGAATTGGCATGGCCACTGCAACGGCTATCCTCGACGAACTCCGCGGTCAGGTCGATCTGACCGATTACAAGAAACAACATTGGGAAGGCACTTTCGTCGACTACGTCAACATCGTCGCTGAGAATCCGTCGGTCACGCGCAGCGCGTACCAGCGGCTCTACGACATGGTACTGGCGCACGGCACCGAGGACGTGTACGAGAACAAGGAAAAGGTCATCCGCTTCAAGTTCTTCACCGACTACGCACACAAGTACGGCGAAGCGGTGTACGGCCTCGACCGGGCGCTGATGCAACTGTCGAACACGTTTAAGAGTGCGGCCCGCGGTTACGGCACCGAACGCCGCGTGCTGTTGTTACACGGTCCGGTCGGCTCGGCCAAGAGTACCATTGCGCGGCTGCTGAAGCGCGGGCTTGAGGACTATTCCCGCACCGATGCCGGAATGGTCTTCTCGTACATGTGGAAATTGGAAGACGGCACCTGGGTCAAGTGCCCAATGCACCAGGATCCACTGACACTGGTGCCCATCGAAATGCGGCCACAGTTTCTCGAAAAGCTCAATGGCCGGGCGGTCAAGAACGAATATGGCATCACCATCCGTGGCGACTTAAACCCGTTTTGCCGTCAGATGATGCGGGAACGCCTCGCCAAGAACGACGGCGACTGGTACCGCGTGCTGGATGACATCAAGGTCTATCGGCTCACGCTGTCCGAGCAGGATCGCGTCGGCATCGGGACCTTCCAGCCGAAAGACGAGAAGAACCAGGACTCGACCGAACTCACCGGCGATATCAACTATCGCAAGATCGCCCAGTACGGTTCGGATTCCGATCCGCGCGCGTTCAACTTCGATGGCGAGTTGAACATCGCCAATCGCGGCCTGGTCGAGTTCATCGAAATCCTCAAGCTCGACGTGGCGTTCCTGTATGACTTGCTTGGCGCGTCGCAGGAACACAAGATCAAGCCCAAGAAGTTCGCGCAGACCGATATCGACGAGGTGATCCTCGGTCACACCAATGAGCCGGAGTATAAACGGCTGCAAAACAACGAGTTCATGGAAGCGCTGCGCGACCGCACTGTGAAAATCGACGTGCCGTACGTCACTCGACTGTCGGACGAGATCAAGATTTACGAGAAGGACTTTAACGAGAAGAAGGTCCGCGGCAAACACATCGCACCGCACACCATCGAGATCGCGGCCATGTGGGCGGTGCTCACTCGCCTGGAACAGCCCAAGCACGCCAGCCTCACGCAGTTGCAGAAACTAAAACTGTACAACGGCAAGACGTTGCCCGGTTTCACTGAAGACAACGTGATTGAACTCAAGCGCGAAGCCGCCCACGAGGGCATGAACGGCATCAGCCCGCGCTACATTCAGGACAAGATTTCCAATGCTCTCGTCGCCCATCCGGATGAGGACAACATCAACCCGTTCATGGTGATGAAGGAGCTGGAGGAGGGCCTGCGCCACCACTCGTTGATTACCAATCAGGATCAGCTCAATCAGTATCGCGAGCTGCTGGCCGTCGTCCGCCAGGAGTACGAGGACATCGTGAAGAACGAGGTGCAGCGCGCCATCGCCGCCGACGAGGACGCCCTGATGCGCCTCTGCGGCAACTACATCGACAACGTGAAGGCCTACACGCAAAAGGAAAAGGTCCGCAACAAGTACACCGGCAACTACGAGGAACCGGACGAACGCCTGATGCGGTCCATCGAGGAGAAGATTGACATCCCCGAAGGCCGCAAGGACGACTTCCGCCGGGAGATCATGAACTACATCGGTGCCCTTGCCCTCGATGGCAAGAAATTCGACTACAAGACCAATGAGCGCCTGCAAAAAGCCCTGGAACTCAAACTCTTCGAGGACCAGAAGGACACTATCAAACTAACGAGCCTGGTCAGCAACGTCGTGGACAAGGCCACCCAGGAGAAGATCGACATCGTTAAGGAACGGCTCATCCGCAACTACGGTTACAATGAATCAAGTGCGACGGATGTGTTGAACTTCGTCGCCAGTATCTTTGCGCGCGGACAAGCCAAGAAATGACCGTGGTATCACGTCAAGTTAGCCGGCGATATGGAGACGCTGGGGGTGGGTCATCCGGCTTGAGGGCTTCAGTCTTGCGGAAGAAGCGATGATCCGTCGAGCCCAATTGGCGCTCGACGGAGCCGGTCATGATACCACTCCGTTCCAAACTCTAATTCGGGCAGATCTTCCCCGCGGTTATCGGGCTATGACGTTGGATGACGGAGCCGTGCTTGGTGCTGAGGCGTTTGCCTCGCAGGATTTGTTGAACTATGTGCTGGAAGAAGAGTTGTTACACTTAAGACAGAAACTGGCGGGACGG
>JANLTA010000303.1:0-10029 GCA_031362705.1 Gemmataceae bacterium
AGGCAACCGGTGTTGCGAGACCTGGTCGCTTCACTGGAGCAGTTACGCGACCATCGCGCTTTTGTCGTGCCGATTGATGCACAAAGTCGGCTGCATGACTTCGAGCGCCGCCTGGCCGCTGACTTGATCGCCGACCTGCACCGGCTGCGTGGCGTGTCCACGCCGCAGCCGATCACGTTGGCCGACTTGCCGCAATCTCTGCGTGAGCGTTACGTGGGCACCAGCAACAAATTCCTCGTGGAAGCCTACGCCAAGGAAGACTTGTGGGATATCGCTCCCCTGGAGCACTTCGTGACGCAGATTCGTTCCATCGACCCAGAAGCAACGGGCAAGCCGTTTGGCACGCTCGAAGGCTTAAAGTCGATGCAGAATGGATTTGCCCGGGCCGGCGTCTATGCGTTCTTCGTCATCGTCGGCGTGTTAGCGTTGGACTTTCGTTCGTTCAAGCACACGTTGATCGCGATGGTACCGCTGGTCGCCGGCGTGATTTGGCTGCTAGGCATCATGGTCATGACCGGCCAATCGCTCAACCCGGCGAACATGATTGCATTGCCACTGATCGTCGGCTGCGGTGTGGATAACGGCGTTCATGTGCTACACGATTTCCGGGCGCGCCGCCGCCGACGCTATACTCTGGCCGCAACCACGGGCAAAGGAATCGCAGTGTCGGCACTCACCACCGTAATAGGATTCGGCGCATTGATGATCAGCAGCCATCGGGGACTTGCCGGCCTCGGCTTCGTATTGGCGCTGGGTGTGACGACGTGCATGACGGCTGCGCTGGTGTTTTTGCCTGCCCTCTTGCGCGAAGTGAGCGAACAACGCGACCGTTTGCGGAAGCTGCGTACCGCCGCGTAATTCTAGGCCAATAGGCCTTTGACCACGTTGCCGGAATTGCCAGTGAGTCGTTCCAGCCGGCCGCTGTGGACATATGTCAGCCGGCTATGCTCGAAGCCGAGCAAATGCAAAATGGTCGCGTGCAAATCGTGAACGTGAACCGGATCGACCACGGCCTTTAATCCGAACTCATCCGTCGCACCGATGGTTGTGCCGCCCTTGATGCCGCCACCGGCGAACACCGTGCTGAAGCCGTAGGGATTGTGATCGCGCCCGGTACCGCTGGCTCCAGTTGGCGTACGACCAAATTCGCCGTTCAACATCACTAGCGTGGATTCCAACATGCCGCGCCGTTTCAGATCACTGATCAAGGCAGCCAGGGGTTGATCGAGTCGCGCGCATAGTTGTCCGTGATTGGTATCAAGGTCGGCATGCGAATCCCAGCGGGCGCCGGCACCACAGTATATCTGGACAAAGCGAACGCCCTTTTCCAACAGGCGCCGGGCCGTGAGGCATCGTCGGCCAAACTCCGCACTGCCAGGCTTGTCCAAGCCATAAGCCATGCGTGTCGCTTCCGATTCTTCCTTGACATCGGCGACCTTCGGTGCGGCCGACTGCATTCGGAACGCGACTTCGTAGGCATGAATACGAGCCGACAAGGCATCGTCGCCGGCGTGATCCTTTAAGTGTTCCTGATTCAAGTCGCGGATGAGATCAAGCTTCACTCGTTGCTTCGCCGCTGTGACGCCCGGCGGCGGATTGAGATGCGGCACCGGGTTCGGCCCCGCGCGGAACGGCGTGCCCTGAAATGCCGCCGGCAAGATGCCCGGCCCCCAATTAGCGTTGCCGCCCGTCGGTTCGCCGCCATCGGTCATCACGACGAAGCCCGGCAAATCCTGGCTTGGCGAACCAAGACCATACACCGACCACGCGCCGATGCTCGCTTTGCCGGTCAGCGTGACACCTGTGTGCATCTGTCGCACGGCCTGGACATGTTCCGGGCTATCCGCATGACACGAGCGCACAATCGCCAACTCGTCAGCGACTGTGGCGAGATTGGGAAACCAGTCGGAAAGCTCGATGCCGCTCTGCCCGTGCTTGGCGAATTTGCGTTTCGTAGCGACCAATTTAGCTTCGCCCATGCCCTGGCCATCTTTGATGCTGTCAGGGAGTAGGCTGCCCGCCCGCTTGTTCAACTCGGGTTTCGGATCGAACATGTCGATGTGGCTCGGCCCGCCGTCGAGGAATATGGACACGATTCGCTGGGCCTTGGCCGCGAAGTGAGGCGCTCGCACAGCCAATGGATTGGCCGGGATCGGCGTCGGATCAAATGCCCGCAAATAGCCATCGCCGTCCAGCAGCCATGCCAATGCCAAGGTGCCAAACCCGCCCCCGGCCCGCAGCAACATGTCGCGTCGAGAATAAAGCGGTGACATCTTCACATCCCCTCGGAAGGCTGACACTAGTCTACACCTTTGCCGGCATGACTAGCAAGTGAATCGAGCAACAACACGCTTATTCCGGATGCCGACTGGATTCGGGGCGAGTGTGCATTCCCCAGCGAAGTGCCTGGTCCTGCGTGTAGTTCTTGCCGAGGGTCAGGGCGGCGACGGCTTTGGCCATTTCGTAGCCCAGGTAGAAAGCGTGGGCTGCATCGATCTTGGAATCTCGCTCTAACATTTGCTCAATCAACGCAAATGGATCGTCGCCATGCAAGTGCATGGACCCATTGATGGCGTGAACTTCGCCGCGCTCGGCAAATAGGCGATAATTCCGGTCGGTGATGCCCGTTGCCATTTCTTTCAATGCTGCCTCTCCGTGTTCCGATATCTTGGGATCGCGCAAAGGCATCAGGTCGGGGCAAAGTCGTTTTGGCACTACGCGGTTTTGCACGGCATGAAACACCAGGCGGCGCGCCAAGTCCAGTTCCTTGACACACGAACGGCACCAATTGCCAACCTGCGTAGTAAGGACACTGCGGATGCCAAGTTCCTGGCAATAGCCGGCCAACAAAACGTTGATGCCGCCGGAGTCAGCGTCGGTCAATTCGGTGAGGTTGCCGACGCCCATCAGCATCGCGGCATCGGGATAGCGCTGCCGTAACTGGAAGTAGCGACTCATTGAAGCTGCAAAGCCAAAGCCGATGGGTTCAAGAATCGGGTCCAGCCGAAAGCGCACGCCGTCGCGCAAAAGTTGCTCGACGGTGATATCAAGCGTTTCGAGTTTGGAAGGCTCATCAGGAATGGCGACGACTTCCACTCCCCAGTCTTTTGCAGCATCAGCATTGGATGAATTGACGCTGAGAACCAGTTCCGCGCCGGCGTTAGTTGCTGCCTTCACCTCCACGCAGTTGAAGCTATCCACTGACACGCGGAGGCCTTCATCGCGTAGAGCTTTGACGGCATCGCGGACGCCGTTCCATGTGCCGCCGGGATCGCAACCAATATCGATCACATCCGCGCCGTCGGCATGGTATTGCCGTGCCAGCCGCACAATGTCCGGCAACGACAGGCTGGCCGCGTGGTTGATCTCGGCGATGATTTCGATGTCGTATTGTGTCAACGCGACCGGTGGTTTTTTGTTGCCAAAGTGTTCCGGGAGTTCCCGCACGTCCTTCGGCCCGCGCTCGACGGGGATGCCAATGTGTTGTTCCAACTCCGCGATCTCGCCGCGGCACAGGCCGGGCACTATGACTTTCTCGATGCCCGCTTGAACGCCAAGATGCGTGGCAACCCAATCAGTCGTCAGCAGTGCCGCCACCGAGATTGGCAGTACCGCCACGAAAGGCTCAACCTTACTCGTTGCAGCCAACTCGGCGACCGCGCGACGTAATGCCGGTTCCGCCAGTTTGCCCGTGACGAACAAGATGCGTGGACCGGGCACAGCCTCAGCCTCCGATGGCATGCATAGTGCGTGTCGGTTTGATGAACCGAGCCGAGTTGATTTCGTGACCTTCCCATTTGGACCAGACGTTGCCGCGAATGGCGTTGGTAATGTCGTCGTCGGTGCCCTCACGTAGCATTGGTCGCACGTCAATTTCGTCGAGGGCGAAAAGGCAATTGCGCAACTTGCCCTCGGCGGTCAAACGCAGGCGGTCGCACTGCCGGCAGAATGGGCGGGACACTGAGGCGATGACGCCAACGTTTCCGCGGCCATCGGCATAAGCGTAGTCCACGGATGGCGCGTGGGGATCGACGTCGAGCATTTGCAATTTGCCAAGGTGGCGCTCGATGGTGCCGATAATCTCGTGGGCCAACACGGCTTTGTCGCGATCCCAAGGCTCAGCGCCGATCGGCATCGATTCGATGAAGCGCAGAGTACAGTTTTTGTCGCGAGCGAAACGGGCCAACGGAATGATGTCAGCGTCGTTAGTGCCGCGCAAGATCACGGCATTCAACTTGATCGTGAAACCAAGGGCCAATGCCGCATCGATGCCGGCCAGCACGCGGTCAAGGCCATCACGGCGGGAAATGGTGCGAAACGTAATCGGGTCAAGCGTGTCGAGACTTACGTTAAGGCGACGAAGTCCAGCGTCATACAGTTGCTTCGCTTGCTCATCGAGTAAGAGCGCGTTGGTAGTTAGGCCCACGTCGCGAATGCCGGGAATGACAACGAGCATCTCAACCAGTCGCGGCAGATCTTTGCGCATCAGCGGTTCGCCGCCGGTGAGGCGAATCTTGTCCACGCCGAGCGTAGTGGCCACACGCACGAACCTGGCAATCTCCTCGAACGAAAGAATGGCCGACCGGTCGAGAAACGTGACATCCTCGGGCATGCAATAGGTGCAGCGGAGATTGCAGCGGTCGGTGACGCTGATTCGCAAATTGTTGTGGACACGGCCATAAGTATCGATGAGCGGGCCATGCGCCGGGGCGGCGGTGGGAGGAGCGGCCAACGGTAGCGCGACGGTCGTCAACTCATGCTCCCGGATGGATCCATGCGGCAGTGCCGTCTGGGGTATGATCGCGCTTCCAGATCGGCACCCGCTTCTTCACTTCATCAATGACAAAACGAGCGGCATCAAAAGCATCGACCCGATGAGGACAACTCACAGCCACGCCGACGGCGATGTCCATGATGTCCAGTTTGCCAAGTCGATGCACCACTGCCATTGCGCCAATTGGCCAGCGTTTTCTGGCATCCGCCTCTATGGCGTACAGTTCTTTTTCAGCCATGCCAGCGTAGGCCTCGTATTCTAGTGCCACCGTTGTTCGACCCTCTGTGATTTCGCGCACGGTTCCGAGGAACAGGACGATGCCACCGCAATCACGGCGTATCACTGCCTGCAACAATTTGTCCGGCTCAATCTGTTCATGGGTCAGCGTCAGCATCTTATCCCCCGCTGACTGGCGGCAACACAGCGACGCGGTCACCCGTTTGCAACGTGATCGTCTCGTCGGCGTAGCATTCATTCACCGCAATGGCCGACTTGGTCAACAGTGAAGCCGCCTCAGGAATTCGTTCCGCCAACATGCGTCGAACTACCGTCAATGTTGATTTGTCGGGCAACTCCAGTTCAAGGCACGGCTTCCCGGCAATCTCCCGCAAACGCGCGAACAACTCGACGACGATGGTCATGCGGTAATTCTACACGATGTTAGCGCCGTTGTTCGGCTAGGAGCTGTTCGCGGCGGATGCGCTCCTGGCGGTAGCGCTCGGCAATTGCGATTTCGTGGGGGTCAAAGACACGGCTGGGAATGCCACGATGTTGAGCGGCACAGCGATAGCACACCACGACGTCACCCACGATGAAGTAGATCAGCCCATCCACTGCCGCGGAACCGAGCAGAATCGACCAGGCGATTCCATACTGGTATTGAATGGCAAACAAATAAAACAGGATGCATGCGGTCGCCAAGAGGCCCATGCCGAGCCACTGCGGGAAGTCCTTCATGCGATACAACTGTTCGTTGCCACAGGCGGCGCAGCACTTCAGTTTGCCGTCAACCAATGCGTCAGCCAGTGGTTCGACTTTGCCGCAGCCGATGCACGTGCGTTCAACGGGTCCGGGTAGTTCGACAACATTAGTAGTGTCGCAATCAGGGCAGGTGCTGCGGAGCTTCATGGAGTCATGTTATCAAGCCGGCGTCCCTGTCGCCCGTGTGATCAACATGCCGAATAGTTCGCCGATAAAGGTGCAGATGACAACCACATAGAGGATGCCGGTGGCTGATTGCGTCGACCCAATCCGGGCGGTGCGATACGTGAGGATGCCAAATACCAACGGTCCGCCTATGCCAATCAAGCAGCGCGGGATGAACCACAGCCAATAGTCGTCCGACATCGCATTCAGGATGTCGCAGGACAAAAGTGGCAACGTTGCGATTCCGAGAACTACGATTCGGGCCAACAGGCAAAGACCACAGACGATGAGCATCGTCATCAGCGGTCGAATGGTCAGTCCTGGTGAGATGAGATACGAGTGGCCCACCAGCATGGCCGTAACCGTACTGCCGAGCAACAAGCCCGAAGTGATCGCGTCGGACCATGCCATCCAGTTCGTCTGTAGGGAGGCGAATGCAGCGGAGCCGACGGCGAAAATGGCCGTTGCAATCATGCTGGTCAAGTGATCAAAGGGTGCCGGCTCCAACGTCCAAACAAAGGAGCCGAGCAAAGCGACTATGACGCCACCCATCAATGGCCCAAGCAACCTCGGCTCCAAGTCGAATCCAAATAGCAACGCAATGATCGATAGTCCCAATGCGGTTAAGAACTGCGTTCGGAAGAAGCGCGGGTGCATTTTGTCAGCGGGCAGTAGCGGCAGAAACGCCACCAGTCCCAGACATAAGCGAAGGCAAAACGCGGCCAGCATAGGCTACTTTGGCGAGTTGATGAGGGCCAGCAGTTCGGTCCGGGTCGTTGGGTTGTCTCGGAACGCGCCGCGCATGGCGCTGGTGGTCGTGATGCTGCCGGTCTTGCGGACACCGCGGATGGCCATGCACGTGTGCGTAGCTTCCAGCACAACCGCCACGCCGCGAGCACCGAGTTCTTCCATGAGCAAGTCAGCGAGTTGCTCGGTCATCTGTTCTTGTATCTGCGGACGGCGGGCGAAGGCTTCGACGGTGCGCGGGATCTTGCTCAAGCCGACCACCTTGCCGTTAGGCAGATAGGCGATGTGTGCTTTGCCCATGAATGGCAGCAAATGATGCTCGCACATGGATTCGAACGAGATGTCCTTGACCAGCACCATCTCGTCATACTTTTGCGGAAAAGTGCGCCGGAGGTAAGTGCGCGGATCGATCCGCATTCCGGAGAACATCTCGGCGTACATACGGGCCACGCGGGCCGGCGTTTCAGCCAGACCGGGCCGCGTGAGGTCTTCACCAACCGCTGCCAGAATCTCACGGACGGCCGCTTCGATTCGCGGCAGGTCCACGGGACGATAGTCAAGGTCAGTCGATTTCGAGTTCATGATGCATCTCGGCGTAGTACCGCTAATCTACGACCCAACCCGTCACCGATCTTCACGAAACGCCACGTCGCGGCGTTCCAAGGCTCGTTTCTGCACGACGGCGACGACTTCGGGTGGCAGAAATGGCTTGAGCGTACCACCGAGCATCATGATTTGCCGGATTAGCGTGCTAGAGAAGTTAGAGTGTTCGACCTGGGCCATCAGGAAGACAGTCTCAATCTCCGAGTCGAGGCTTTGATTGGTGAGCGACATGTTGAACTCGTATTCCATATCGCTGAGCGTGCGCAGGCCACGCAGCATGATGCCAGCACCGAGTGAGCGGACGAAGCTCACCGTAAGGCCTTCGAATGGTTGAACTTCAACATTCGCAAATGGCCGACACACGGTACGCAACAGCTCGACCCGCTCATCCCGGTTAAACAGCGGTGTCTTGTCGGGATTGGTACCGGCCCCGACAACGACACGGTTATACAGGGCACTCCCACGGCGGATGATGTCGAGGTGTCCCAGATGCACCGGGTCGAACATTCCGGTATAAACAGCCACGCGCGGATCGAGCGCCATCAATGAATCTCCCGACCTAGGCGGGACTTCGATTAGTCGCCGCACGATGTATCCATAGTTGTATCAGCACAATCGTACCACGAGAACACGCCGATGTTCTGTTCCCCGCAACCCACTGCCTACGATCTCAACTTCGCGCTGGGGCGGACACGGGTGACCGTCCACGTCGGCTTTTGGCTCATGGCGACTCTTTTTGGCTGGAACCTGATCGCGGATGGGTTCGAGTATGTCTTAATATGGGTCGCTTGCACGTTCCTTTCGATACTGCTTCATGAGTTTGGCCATGTTTGGGCGGGACACATATTTGGAACTGAGGGTGACATTCTGCTTTATAGTTTCGGTGGCTTGGCCATCGGATCGAACAATTTGAATCGACGGTGGCAAAGAGTCATTGTCTCGCTCTCAGGTCCCGCTGTTCAGTTGCTGCTGTGGGGTTTCATGGTTTGCATTCGCAATTATGTCGTTCGCGAAAACATTGATAATTGGCCCGATTACCTGGAATTCGCGTGGAATAAAATGGAGAGGATCAACTTAATCTGGCCCTTGATGAATCTCGTTCCCGTTTGGCCTCTTGATGGCGGCATGGTCATGCGGGAGTTTTGTGAGTGGATTTCGCCACGCGAAGGCACAAGAGTATCTTTGGGTATCTCGATGGCCTCAGCGGGATTCCTGGCGGTGAATACGTTGCTCTTTATCAATCGGCAAGCGCATGTACCGTATTTACATGGTTACGGCATGTACACGGTACTGTTTCTCGCCATGTTGGTATTCGAAAGCTACCAATTGCTCAAACTCTATCGCAACCCGTGGGACGACGACCGGCAGCCGTGGGAGCGGTGATATCACCGCGCGTCCCATTTCTCTTCGGCGGAACTTGGCCTGACGTAATACGGCTCCAGTGTAAACGGGTCGTCGAATCGGCTGGCGAGCAGGCGCGCTTGGGCCACTTTCGCAAGATGGGGTCTCACGTCAAGGAGTCGTGAAGTTGCCGATAGGCATGAGCGCATGCGGTCGCCGATGGCGATGACTGCGGTGCCGGCACATTCACCGGCTAGTTGCCCACGCGGAATCGTGCGCAGTGGCTTTCGGACGAGCTCGCCGTCTTTGAACTCATACGCGACAATGTTCGCGGTTTGCATTTGGCCTTCGATGATGACCGCGAATGTGCAACAGGTTTGCTGTTCCACGCCCGCAGCCCAAACGTCGAAGCAATCGACGCCGATCAGCTTTGGGCCATCGACATAGGCCAGGGCCTTTACGGTTGCCAAACCGACGCGAATGCCTGTGAAGCTGCCAGGGCCAACGTTGATGGCAATGGCGTCAATGTCTTTTGCCGTCATGGAACAGATGGCAAGCAGTTGTTTCAATCGGCCGGTTAACAATTGCACATGCCGAACCACGCCAAACGTCTCGGCGGCTAGCAGCGACGGGCCGGACCACATCTCAATGGTGGCTTGGGGGCCACTGGTATCAATGGCCAGCAGTCGCGGCGATGAAATATCCATGCGAACCAAGGTTGACGGAGTTAAGTCGCAGCTTAAGATGGGCGGTTTGCTATCGTTTCTTCAGGGATCATCTTCTCATGTCTAGTGGAAAAGTCACGGTCTACACGGATGGAGCATCACGTGGCAATCCCGGACCGGCGGCCGCATCGTTTGTCATCCTTCATGATGATGTTCCAATTGTGGAGTATGCCGAGCCGATTGGAAATAGAACGAACAATTTTGCTGAGTACACCGCGATGATCCGCGCTCTGGAATGTTGCAGCAAGATGGGCATCAACAAGTTGCGGCTGCACAGCGATTCAGAGTTGATGGTCAAGCAAATGCGTGGCGAGTACAAGGTAAAGCACGCCGACATCATACCACTGCATGACCGGGCTAGTGTTCTTGTATCTGCCATTGGTCGTGTCGAATTCGTGTATGTTCCACGCAAAGAGAATGCCGAGGCGGATCGGCTGGGCAACGAAGCGCTGGATGGTAAGCCCCGACCTCTACCCTCTTTGGATGGATTCAAGTTGAGTGATGGTGATGACCAGCCGGCGGACAAAGACGAAGTTCCGGTGCCGAACGCCGCGCAAATCGCCGTGCTGCAACGCGCCTACGATTCGTGGTCCGAAGGTGATAATGGTCTCAAGCCCGCGGATGTCTGGGAAGAGTTGCAGAAAACACTGATAGCGGAGTCGCGATTGAAGTCTGGCTCGGCCCGAAAGCCCG
>JANLTA010000306.1:0-4439 GCA_031362705.1 Gemmataceae bacterium
GCGCTCGCCGCGCGACTCGACAACACCGGTGCTCGCTGCTTTGTCTTGACCGGCGACGGTGAACTTGGCGAAGGCCAGGTTTGGGAAGCGGCCATGTCCGCTGCCAAATACAAACTCGACAATCTCGTCGTGATTGTCGATCAGAATGGCTATCAGCAAACCGGTGCGACCGTGGATGTGTTGGACCTGAAACCGGTCGCCCCGAGATGGCAGGCGTTTGGCTGGGAAGCAGTCGAGATCGATGGTCACGATCAGGCAGCCGTCTTGAAGGCCTACGATCAGGCAAAGAACTGTAAGGGCAAACCATTTGCCATCGTGGCCCGTACCCGTAAGGGCTATCCGGTCATCGATCTCTTCGAAGACAAAAACCACCACGGCAAACCGTTTACCAAGGACGAAGCCGTCAAAGCCATCGCATTCTTAAACGACATGAAGTAGCCAATCCCGGAAAGGCACCTGCCATGAACTTTGCTAAAGGCAAATCCGTCCGCGAATCGTTTGGCGAGGCGCTAGCCGCGCTCGGCGCGACCCGACCGGATGTCGTCGTCGTCGATGGCGATGTCGGCAACTCGACACGTACAGAGTTATTCGGCAAACAGTTCCCGAATCGCTTTTTCGAAGTTGGCATTGCCGAGGCCAACCTCGTTGGTGTCGCTGCCGGCTTGGCCGCTTCGGGAAAACAGGCGTGGCTATCGAGCTTTGCCACTTTTGTCATGTGCAACGCTTACGACCAACTGCGCATGTCGGTCGCATTTCCCTGTCTCGACGTGAAAGTAGTCGGCACGCACGCCGGCATCTCCATCGGCGAAGACGGGCCGAGCCAAATGGGAATCGAAGACGTGGGATTGGCGTGTTCATTGCCATACTTCACCGTCGTCGTCCCGTCTGATGAGCCATCAACTCGTGAAGCGGTGAAAGCGATCGCGGCGATCAAGACCCCGGCCTATCTTCGCGCTGGTAGGCCCAACGTGCCGAACCTTTATCCAAACGGCTGTCCATTCCAACTCGGCAAGGCTAATCAGTTGCGCGAGGGCAAGGACATCACGATCATCGCCAACGGCTTGATGGTCGCGCCGGCACTGGAAGCTGCGGAGGCTTTGGCCGCGAAGGGCAAACAGGCCCGCGTGCTGGATATGCACACGGTGAAACCGCTCGATGAAGCAGCCGTGCTGGCGGCCGCGAAGGACACGGGTCGCATCGTCGTTGCCGAAGAGCATCTCCTGCACGGCGGACTCGGCAGCGCGGTCGCCATGTCGGTGGTGCGTCAACAGCCTGTGCCGATGCGTTTTGTCGGCATCAAGGACACGTTTGCCGAATCCGGCACGCCGGAAGAACTGTTGCAGAAATACGGACTCACCGCGGCCGACATCATCAAAGCGGCCAGTGAGTTGTTGTTCTAAGGCTGGAGCGATGCCATGCTCGACCAGCTCATGTTGTTGATTCAGTCGGGTCACCCGATCATCTCGATCCAAACGTTGGAGGAAGAACGGGCGACCAACCTCGTCCGTCAGGCCGCCGAAAAACTCGGGTTCCCACTTTTTGAATGGTCGATCACCGCAGGCATGGAACGCACGGTGCCCGATTTCGCGGAGACTGGCGTCAAAAGGGGCAACGCTGCTGCGGCACTCGATTACGTACTGGACAACAAAGGCGACCGCGAAATCTATTTGCTGAAGGATCTCAATCCGCATTGCAAGGAACCGATGATCCAGCGGCAGCTGCGCGACATCGATTCACGCAAGAAAGTCCACGTCATTCTGATCGATCACAATGGCCTGCCTGAAACGATTCACCGCCTGGCAGTGCCCGTGCAGTTAACGCTGCCGGATGCCGTTGAGTTGGAACGCATCGTCCGCGACACATATCGACGCATTTTGCGCGACAGCTATTCCGAGCATACGGCCACAGTCACCCGCAAGGACATGGATCAACTCGTGCAGATTCTCCGCGGCCTCACCGCCGTGGAGGCGACACGGGTTGTGTCGCTGGCCATCCAATCCGATGAGGTCTTTTCCGCCAAGGATTTCCCGCGCGTGGTGGATGCCAAGCGCAATCTGCTCCGCTCGGCCGGGTGCCTGGAAACGGTAAACGCCAACGTGACGGCTGACGGGATTGGCGGTCTGGTGAATCTCAAGTCCTGGTTGGCTCGCCGTCGCGGTGGCAATACCAGCAAGGGCAGGGCGTTCGGCCTGGATCCGCCACGTGGCATGTTGCTTCTCGGCGTGCAAGGTTGCGGCAAGAGCTTGTGCGCCCGGGTCGTCGCATCCGACTGGAACATGCCACTGCTACGCATGGACCCCGGCATGCTCTACCAGAAGTACATCGGCGAGAGCGAAAACCGCTTGCGCGAGGCACTGGCCCAGGCGGAGTCGATGGCGCCGGCCGTGCTGTGGATCGACGAAATTGAAAAAGCGTTTGCGTCGGCATCGTCCGACTCGGCCGATGGCGGCTTGTCCCAGCGCATGTTCGGCACGCTGCTGACGTGGATGCAGGATCACCGCGCTCCGCTGTTCATGGTGGCCACCGCGAACAACATCGCCGCGTTGCCGCCGGAGTTGATGCGCAAGGGCCGGTTTGATGAAGTGTTTTTCGTGGACTTGCCCGTGGCTAACGTGCGGCAAACAATTCTCCGCATTCATCTGAAGCGCCGCAAGCGTGATCCCGACAAGTTCAAGCTCGACAAGATCGCCGCCGCGACCGAGGGTTTCAGCGGTGCCGAACTCGAACAAGCCATTATCTCGGCGATGTACGCCGCGTTTTCTGAAGGCAAAGAACTGAATGACGAGTACCTATTGGAAGAAGCCAAACGCACCAATCCGCTTTCCGTATTGATGGCCGAACGTGTCCGTGACTTGCGGCACTGGGCCAAGAATCGGTGCGTTCCGGCCGATTGAGAATGAGTGTGAATCGAGTTTACTTTTCCCGGCTCATGCTCCATTCGATCTTGCAGCCTGGTAGCTTCTTGGCCAACTCGTCTTTGCCGTTCTTGGTGATGCGGGTTTGACTAAGGTTCAACTTCTTAAGCTCGCTCATTTTGCTGAGGGAGTCGAGGCTACTGTCGGTGATGCGCGTGTTGGCGAGATTTAGATTGCTCAATGCCTTCAGTTCGATCAGCCCGGCCATTCCTTCGTCGCTGGCCAGCGAGCCGCTGAGGTTGATGGCGTGCAAGGACTTCAAGCCGCTCAGATCCTTCAACCCGGCGCCGGTCACGCGCGTGCCACTGACGTCCAATAGCGTGGCCTGGGTCTGCTTCGCCAGCTCCTTCATGCCGGCGTCGGAGACTTTTGTTTCCGATAGGTTCAACTCCTTCAGTTTTGGCAATGCGGGGAACGCTTTCAGGCCATCGTCATTCACGCCGGAGTTATCGAAACGGAGAAAAGTAATGCCTTTGCTATCCGCCAGCATGCCTAACGTCACACCGGTCAGTTTCTTGTTGCCGTCCAGCCGCACGTGATCTAGCGAAGTGCAGCCAGCGAGGCCTTTCAGCCCTTCATCCGTCACTTTGGCCGACATCAATTCCAATCGCTCCAGCGACTTACGGTTGGGCAGGTGCTTCAAGCCGCTCCCCGTGACATTTGTGTAGGACAGATTGATCGAATCCAGGGAACTCAGGCCGGCCAGTCCTTCCAGGGCCACATCCGTGATCTTTGTGCGGAACAATGTTAGTCGCTTGAGATTCTCCCATTTCGGCAACGCCTTCATGGCGGCATCCGTGACCTGGGCTGAGTTGAGGTCCAACGCTTCGAGTGATTTGGAGGACGCAATCGCCTGCAAACCCGTGCCGGTAACGGCCGTTTGGCCCAAGTCGAGCGTGTTCAATTTCGCAAGCCCGGCGAGTCCTGCTAGGCCGTCGTCCGTGATCTTGGTTTCCCGCATGTCAAGATGCGTCAGCGACTTGAGTGCGGCGAGATGCTTCAGCCCGCTGCCGTTCAAGTCGTTGTTTGCCAGGGCCAGCCGTTCTAAAGAATCGAGGCCGGCGAGTTCCTTTAACCCCGCGTCGGTGATTTTCGTCCTCATCACGTCAAGCGTGGTCAGTGTTTTCAGATTGGCCAACTCTTTCAATCCCGCATCAGTGATTCCGGTGCGATACAGCGCGAGATAAGTCATCGACTTGAGATCGTTGAGTATTTTCAGATCGCTATCCTGGCATTTCGACATGCTCAGCATGACGCTGATCACGGGTTTGCCGGGCAGCCCCTGATTGCGCACCACGCTACCTTCAAGTTTCTTGATCGCCGCTTCAACAACGTCATCATCTGCCCACGCAACCAACGACGACATCAGGAGGACGCCAAGACACGCGCAGAGTTGCCGACCGGTTCGCATGATTCAAGTCTCCAACGGATGATTGAGTTGACTGTTAGTCAGGTTTTATTATCCGTGTAGCATTTTGCTCCCTCCCCCTTGTGGGGGAGGGCTGGGGGTGGGGGGGTATGACC
>JANLTA010000350.1:0-1708 GCA_031362705.1 Gemmataceae bacterium
GGGACACGAGGACGAGGACTCAACTCCTCAAGATCAGATGTGGTAGTACTACCACAAGACGCGACGAAACGCGTCAAAATGCGACGATTTGCGAAAAGAAGGAAAAGCGATAAATTGTTGTCGGTACAGGCTTTTTGAGCCAATCGACTAAATGCACGGCGGGGCATCCAAGTTAGATGTTGCGAGTTCGAATCTCGTCGCCCGCTATTCCTTTATTCACAAGTACTTTGTCGTCCTGTCCGAACGCAGTGAAGCACGGTGATGTCAGGCTTGAAAGACAATTTGGGCTGGGTAAGCTTTGCGGGGAATTCACGGAGGAAGCGGCAAAACCTTGCAAAATTGGATGAATTCGATGAAGCCCAAAACGCAGGCGACGGATGCATTTCAACTGTTCCAGGCGCACTTCAAGCAGATTCTCAATTTCGAGCATCCGCTGATTCAGCTTGCCGACAAGATCGACTGGCCGCGGTTTGATGCGGCCTTCGCCGACAGCTACAGCGCGGACTTGGGCGCGCCGGCGAAGGCCATTCGCCTGATGGTCGGCCTGCAATATTTGAAGTTCACCTTCAACGAGTCGGACGAATCGGTGGTCGATCGCTGGGTCGAGAATCCGTACTGGCAGTACTTCTGCGGCTTCACGCACATGCAGCATGAGGCGCCGATCGATCCCAGCAGCATGAGCCGATGGCGCAAGCGGGTCGGGGCCGAACGGTTGGAGCAGTTGCTGCAGGAGACGATCGAGTTGGCCGTGCGTGAGAAGCAGTTGCCGCCCAAAGATCTCGCACAGGTCACGATCGACACGACGGTGCAGGAGAAGAACATCACCTATCCGACCGACTCGAAGCTGCTCTACACCGCGATCCGCAAGCTGGTGGAGGCCGCGACCGAGCGGGGCGTGCAGCTGCGGCAATCCTACCTGCGGGTCGGCAAGCGGGCGGCGATGATGGCCGGCCGCTACGCCCATGCCAGACAGTTCCAGCGCATGCGGCGTGAACTGCGTCGGCTGCGCACCTGGGTCGGCCGGCTCATTCGAGACATCACCCGCAAAGTGGAAACACACGACGCGCCGCTGGCCGAGGTGTTGCAGCGAGCCGAACGCATCCGCACTCAACAGCCACAGGACTCACACAAACTCTACAGCTGGCACGAGCCGGAGGTGCAGTGCATCAGCAAGGGCAAGGCCCGTCAACGCTACGAGTTCGGCCAGAAGGTCGCGCTGGCCCCGACCAACCGCAGCAACTGGATCGTGGCCGCCCGGTTGATGCCCAATAATCCCTACGATGGGCACACCCTCGCGGCGACCCTGGCCGCGGCCGAGTCGATCACCGGCATGGCGGTCACCGATGCGTATGTGGACAAGGGCTACCGCGGCCACGGCTGTGAGGGGACGACGCGTGTGCATATCGCCGGCACAGGATCAAAAGGAGTTCCCCGAAGCGAACAACGCCGGCGACGACGACGCAGCGCGATCGAACCGAAGATCGGCCACCTCAAAAGCGATCATCGCGTCGGCCGCTGCTTCCTGAGCGGGCTGCTCGGCGATGCAATCAACATCATCCTGGCCGCCGCAGGGGCCAATCTCCGCAAACTGCTCGGGCGGTTTGTTTTTGCCCTGCGCCGCTGGCTCGCAATTCCGGTCAAGTCGATCCCAAACCAGTATCGCCCAATGCTCGCCGTCGCGTAAATCTGACTTATTCAGCGACGACTA
>JANLTA010000371.1:0-7333 GCA_031362705.1 Gemmataceae bacterium
CCGCTCGATGGCGATGGCTGGTCACTCGCTGGTGCCAAAGCGGTCGAGAAATACAACGGACTCAGCTTCGATGTCACGCTGTCGCCACAGGATTATCTCGTCATCGGCACGCGTTACGGCCAAGCCAGTACGCTGGGTCACGGCATGTTCGTCGTCAAGATCGGCGACAAAGTCGTGCAACGGCTTCTCGTCATCCGTGCGCGTCCGCAAGGTGAATCGTCGTTACCTGATTGGGCTGTAGCCAGTAGCGCCAAAACGCAGCCGCTCGCCGTGCAGGCGGTAAAGACCACTCGTGGCAAGTCGAACTAGCTAACTCACCTTCAATAACTCGACCTCAAAATGCAGCACCGCGTTCGGCGGGATCGCGCCGGGAGCGCCGCGTGTACCGTACCCAAGTTCCGGCGGGATGATGAGATTGCGTTTGCCGCCAACCTTCATTCCGGCCACGCCTTCATCCCAACCCTTGATCACCCGACCCGCGCCGAGTTGAAACGAGAACGGCCGTCCACGGCTGCGACTCGAATCAAACCCTTTGCCGTCGGGAAACGTGCCGACGTAATGAACTTCGACGGTGTTGCCTTCAACAGCTTCGGTCCCGGTGCCGACGGTCACGTCCTCAATCTGCAAGCCGCTTGGCGTCACTGGCATGATGCTTCTCCAAATATTCGGGCAGATTGTAAAAGTCTACAAATCTCCTGCGCACCCGACACCGTTTGATGATCACAGTCGAAACAACCACGGAAAGCGCAGCTTCGCGCACACCCAGCACAGCATCAGCGGTCCAACGATGCCGGCCGTCGTGCCCAACAGCAGGTGAATTGTCTCGGAGGTCACGCCCATCTTCATTAGCAACACGCGCATCGCTGCCGTGGCGAGATTGTGCGCGACGAATATCTCCAGCGAGCGTTGGCCCAGCACGCGCAACCATTGGATGTTCCAGATATCCAGTGCAACGGATAGTTCCCACAACCCCTGAATGCCGGCAAAAGCCAATGCAATGTCCCACCAGCCGTTTTCGTATGAGTGACCCATGCCGATCAACAGCGCCAGCCCGGCAAAGAACACCATTGAGAATGTCGCCGAGTCGCGCGGCCAGCTCGCCGGCGCTTCGGTGAGCGTCATCATGGCGTCGCCGGCTGCGAAGTAGATGCCGTATTTCAACACGTTGTGCAGCGGCCACCATTGTGCGTGCGGCAACCATTGTTCCAACGCCCCGGCCGACTCGAACCCCCATGCCGTCACGCACAGGACATAAAACAGCAGCGGCCCTCTCGGCAGCGGCCGCACACAGAGAAACGCCATCTGAATCAGGAACAACACGTAAAGAAACCAATAGTTGCCGACCGGGCGATAAGTGATCTGTTCCCACATGTCCGATTGATATTGTGCATTGGCTCCCGGCAGATACTTCAGGGCCAGGATGTGAATGATGCTCCACAACACATACGGGTACAGCACAGTCCGCAGTTTGTCGCCGAGGTAACGCCCGAGTCCCTTGAACAGCGACCGGCCCGCGAACAGCCCCGCGGCGAAGAAAAACGCCGGCATGTGAAACGCGTAAATGAACCGGTCGATGAACCCATGCTCGAAGTGCATCAACCCCGCTTTATCCAACCCGCGCCCGCAATGGCCAAACACCACCAGCAGAATCGCCAGCCCGCGAAAAACGTCCACCCAGCCAATGCGATTGTCGCGTTCCATGCAGGCGATGATATATAAAAATTCCCCTCCCTCGCAGGGAGGGGCAGGGGAGGGTTTAAGGACGTGCTTTCAATTGATTGCTGGCGCTAACGATCCTTTGGTTGCTAGAATCCCTCCCCTAGCCCCTCCCTTCGAGGGAGGGGAACAAAACAAAAACCAAATGCGCTAAGGCAATCCGACCTCAATCCGGCCGCGATTCGATGGCCGCCGTCATCCGGATAGTTTCCGCGACTTGCCCATGCGGATCATGCTTGGGAACGTCCCAAGTGCCGACGCCACGTAGTGACTTCGGTGCGGCGTTGTCAGCGGCATAGGTGATGACGATTGATATCGGCCCTTCGTATTTGGTTCGATTGGTGTTATCCAGTTCAATGCTGACGTTGCCAGTCAACAAGGCGCTGCGCTCACCATCCTTGCCTTTGGAAGGTGCCAGCTTCAGCGAGGCATCAATGCGCCGACAAGCACCGTGCCCATCCATAATCGCCGGTGGATATAGCTGCTCCAGCATCGGCCGCAGTTCATCGGCAGTGATGGTTCGCGCCTGTTCTGGATAGCTCAGCGCTTTGCGCATCTTGTCCGTGAACTTCACCGCTTCAACGGTCGGCGTGCGGTAATGATTCAAGCGATTATTAGCGAATGTGAGATAGACGCGCACGCCGGCAAGCGGATCGGTGCCGCCGATGTCGGGCAGCACAAGTTTCGGGACATTTGCCGTGACGACCTTTGTAAACGTCAACCCGTCCAGCATCTTGTCCAATTGTTGGCGGAAGTTTTTGCCCATCGATTCCGGATCGAAGCGCGATGCATCCGGGCGAACTTCTGGGATCATCGACCGCAGCAGCTTGCCATCGGCATCAAGTGCGAACAGCGCGAAGTTGATGTGCTTGTGCGTGAAACCAGCGGCGTCAATCACCGCGTTGACATCGGTTGGCGCATCGTCTTTCGTGCGGCCGCTCCAATAGGTCACGATGAACGGCCGGAGTTTGTCCAACGATGCGGGCCAGGCGAGAGAACTCCCTCGCACGTGATCGGCATTGGCTCAGGTATGGCCCGTGTAGAAGTTGCACCCAGCCGTGATGTTGGTATTGGCAATGAGAAACACTGGCCGACGCTCCGCCTTCGCTCGCGCCTGTGCCTCCTGCAGGTTTGGTGCCCAGTCCAGTGAATAGAAAGCCAGCGACTTGGCGTCCGGTTTGGCCTTGGTGAACTGTTCGAGCGTACTCGTCGCATCGGTCGCCGTGTTCATCGCAGCAGGCGGCTTTGGCTCGCCAGCCGGCGGACGCCGTTCATCATCGCGCCCCGGCCGCTGTGGCCGTTCCGGCGCCGGCAGCTTCACTTTCTTGATGAACTCCAGCGAAATGGCATCGAACTGCAATATCTCATCGCCGCGCAGGATGTAAACGAACTTTCCGCTGGCCGTCATCTGAACCCCGCTGCCACCCATCCCGCGCTGCACGGCTTCCTGCGGCCGCATCGGCGGTTGTTCACGCTGTGCGCCACGAGGCGGTTCAGGCGGCTCCGGCGGGTCCGGTGGTTGCACCATCCGCGCCGCATAGCTGGTCGTCGCACCGACCACGATTGCCAACCCCATCGCGATAGCCATCAGCATTCGTCGAGACATGTAACTCCCCCTCCAAGGCAACTAAGACATGTTGTCTGATATTACGCCGCTGCACGGAGGATGTCAAGCGCGGGCCGGCTGTCGCAATTTGTGCCGATGTGGTAGAATAGGCCCAGGATCATGAGGTATGCTGATGCCGACACTCGAAGCGGATCTGCTGGTCAAGAAAATGACCAAACCGCAAAAGCGGGCGATGTTTGAGGCCCTGGTGCGGGAGTTTTATCCGAAGGTCACGTTGACCGACGTCGAGCGGGAGGCTGAAATCCGCGAACTCGAAAATCGACATGCGACCCGCGATCAATGTATGACAGTCGAAGAAGTCATTGCGGCGAGCAAGGAGCCTGGCTCCATCTGAGGATCGTCACGCGGATTTCCGTGCGACTACGTGTGCGCGAAAACCGCACCCAAATTGTGCCGGAAACGTACTCAAACTCAAAAATCCCGTCATCGCCCTTCACTTGTCCTGGCACCAGTTCTTGCACGCCGGGAGGGCTTCCACCCGTTTGTGCCAGCAATCGTTTGAGTTCCCGGACCTGCTCGTCCACGAGGGCAGTCAAATTCAGTCCAAGTTCATTTTGTGACACCAACTTGCGATATCGACGAATATCTTCGGCAGCCTTCGCATGAAAAGTGACCGCACAACGCATCCGCGATCTCCAGTCAACAAGTGTTTTGCTGTTCTAAGAAGTAATCGGCGTCACTGATAATGACTGGCTGATTCCGTTGCGCATGAGAATTCGCGCACAAATATCTGTTCGGCGCACACTATACTGGCAAATGCACCTCCGGGAGGGCCGCCATGTCCGCCAGTTTGATCGAGTTCATTCGTCGTCAATGCACACCGCCGGTTACCGATGCCGAATGCCTCAGCCGTTTTGTGGCGAGCGGCGATCCCGAAGCATTCCGACAACTGGTCAGCCGGCATGGGCCGATGGTCTTGCGAATCTGCCAGCGACAACTTGGTCGCGCGGACGCCGACGACGCGTTTCAAGCGGTGTTCCTCACTCTTACGAATAAAGCATCGAGCATTCGTCAAGGCAGCGCATTGGCGGCCTGGTTGCATGGCACGGCTGTCCGTGTTTGCGGCAACGCGCGGGTGATGCGTGCTCGGCGACATCATCGCGAATCGTTAGCCAGTCAACGCATCGTGACCGAACCGGTCCAGGAAATCACGCACCGCGAATTGCTCGATACTCTGGATGCCGAAGTCGCCCGCTTGCCTGAACAACTGCGCGCGCCGCTCATCCTGGTCTATTGGCAGGGTCGGACCCACGCCGAAGCTGTCCGTGAATTGAATATTGCGTTGGGAGCGCTGACCGGCCGACTTGATCGCGGCCGCAAACGATTGGCCAGGCAAATGGCGAAGCGCGGCTTCGCCGCCGACGATCTCAAGTCTCTAATGATGATACTGCCTGGAATGGCGTCATTGTCGCTCGACGTCGTCGCAAGAGCGTCTGTGTTTGCCGAAAAAGGCGCAACAGTTCCAGCGACCGTGGCGGCACTCATGGTGGGCGGCGGCACGAGTACTTGGATCGGCGGCACGGCGGCTATCGCGTTGCTGTTCAGCCTCGCCGCCGTAGGTTTGGCGACACTGGCCACGTCCGCGCCGCACAATGCAAGTCAACCCCCAAATAGCCAAGCTGCGGCGGCCGAACTGGACCCAGATGCTTTGCCCGTGGGAGCGATTGGCCGACTAGGATCGCCGACGATGCGCCATGTTGGCCTCAAAGGTTTGTCATTGTCGCCGGATGGCACCACGGTATCGACTGTCGGCCGCGACCGATTCGTGCGGTATTGGGATGTCGCCACGGGAAAACAGGTCAAGCAAGTTGAATTCAGAAACCTCCCGGAAGGCATTTATCAGGGTTCGGATTATTCGCCCGATGGTCGACATTTCTATGTTCACTATGAGGGCAAGATCGCTGTATGGGACGCAAGGAACGGCGAATGCATCAAGTCCCGCGAAATGCCAATCGAACGAGTGCGGTTCATTTGGGCAATCCCCAACAGTAACTCTGTCGTCGTTGGCTCATATCCGCCAAAGGTCGACATTTGGAATTGGGAGACTGACACGGTAAAAACCGTGGATGCTGCTATCAGGGACGCAGGCAAAGGCTACTTTCATGCTAGTTTTTCGTCCGACGGCAAACACATGGCCATTGGCGGCGGCTGGATCGAAGGAGTCGACGTTTACGACCTTGTGACTTTGCGACAATTGAGTCACTGGCAAGGTTCCGCATATGCGTCGGCGTTTTCGCGCGACGGGCTTCAACTCGCGGTCTCGGTCTCTGGTAGCGAAGCGGATAATACGGATACCTCGATTCAACTGATCGACCTCAAATCTGGGCAAGAGACAAAACGGCACTCGCTCGGGCTTCGAGACATTTGTCACCATCTTGCCTGGTCGCGCGACCACAGGTTCCTGATCTACGGCGCGGGACACGAATCCTACATCATCGAAGCGGCGAGCGGTAAAAAACGTGATCGCCTTCCAGATTTCTACTCGTGGAGCATAGGGTTTTCACCTGGGAGTGAAACGATGGTCTACGGCTACGGAAATCAGGTCTGCGTATGGGACATGGCAAAAGGCCGGGCACGCCATGAACTCAGTGCAACTATTGATTCAAGAATGGCTATGAGTCGCAATGGGCAATTTGTTGTTGCACCAGAGTGGAATCGGCGCATAGTGAGTACGTGGGACTTGAAAACATCGAAACGAACAAACGAACTAATCATTCCCGGTCCACAACACCAGCACATAGTCAATCTGACGTTGGCCGACGATGAAAAAACCGTGGCAGGCTCGCAGGTGGGGGGTGTTCTCAACTTGTGGGATTTGTCCACAAGTAAGATCAGGCATTCCATCAAACTGCACGAATCTGGCCAGGAGAAAGATCGCTATGACTTTCATCAGTGCCGAATCGCCCCTGACTTGAAAACCGCGACGTCGTTGGAAAGAAGTTACACTAACAAAAATGGCGAGTCAACGCGCTTAGCCATGTGGGACGTCCAAAGTGGCACACTGCTTCATTCCCACGAACTACCTAAGGGCATTACCACTTGCGCTTGGCTTCGCGGCGGCGTGCAGGTCGGCTTGGCCCAGGCCGATGGCATCTCGATCATGGATGTGCCGACTGGCAAGACCATCAGGAAATTGCAGCCGGCCAACGAAAAATGCAGCTTGGCCGTCTCGCCCGATGAACGGCTGTTGGCCGCCTCGCGATCCATGAAGGACACCGATGACAAAGCGACCCGCGATGTCGCCGTTTGGGAATTGGCGACGGGGCAGTTGATCGCCGTTCTCCCGGTTGACCAATCCGTTCGCTTTCAAATCGCCAGCGACAATCAAACCCTGGTGACGGCCGATGATCAAAAGATAGTTGTTTGGGATATCGCAACTGGCCAAGTGCGATCGCGCTGGGAACTCCCCAACCCGGGCCGGGATGTTCATGGGAGCCCACCTGTCAATCGGCTGCTGATTTCCGCCGACGGCCGCCGCGCTGTCACCTCAATGTTGGAGGGCACCGCGCTGGTCTGGGATCTCACGCAAGTACCGAAGAGACCCACACAGACACTCACGACTGAAGCCTTGGCGACTTGTTGTGATGATCTCAAACACGAAAACGCCACCAAAGCCTATGCTGCGATATGGCGACTCATCGATTCGCCAGCCAAAGACGTTGTTGCAATGCTGCGTTCCAAATTGAAGCCGGCCGATGACTCTGCCGCCCAAAAGGTCCGAGACCTGATTAAGAAACTCGACAGCGACAAATTCGCCGAACGGGAAGGAGCCTCCAGGCAAATCGCCGAGTTGGGTTCAGCGGCCGAGCCAGTCTTGCGATGGGCATTGGAGCAAGAACCCTCGCCCGAAGTACGGCGGCGAATTGAAACGATCCTGGAGAAAGCCACGAATCCCGTCCTTTCATCCGATGACTTGGCCGCCATGCGCTCTGTCCAAGTGGTCGAACGCCTGGCAACTCAAGAGGCCCGCGAACTGCTGACACATTGGGC
>JANLTA010000394.1:0-2895 GCA_031362705.1 Gemmataceae bacterium
TCATCGCTTTGCGAAGCTCGGCGGCAACCTGCCGCGAACATACAAGTCGCAATCGCAAAAATCATCGCAATGCGAGTCGCCGAGCAAACTTTCCAGCCGTGCCTTTTCATGGTGTCACCGTTTCGTACTAACTGATTGAACGCAGCGACAATTGCCCTATGACGTAGCCCTTCAGGCGGCAATGATGGAAACGACTTGCGAAGGATGAATCGTCAAAACGGCTGGCAATTGCAAGATTTCGCAAGTTGCGAATCGGCGCGCGAGTTATGAGCTAGACTTCACCCATGCCCCCGCTCGTCGGCTTCTCGATTGCAATCGTCTGCATCATCACGGGGTCCGTGACCGCCGTGCGTCCGACGTTGGTTTCCAAGTTTCAGGAAGATGAAGAGACGTCACCGGAGGCCGCGATTCGGCAAGTGCGAATTGGAGCGATTTTCTTGCTCCTCTTTGGTGCCGCCCTGCTCTACTCGATTCTGTTTGAAAAAGGCCCGGTGGAATTCATCGGCGTGTAGTCCGCTAATGAATAGCTTCTACCACGGCTTTTCCATCAACGACACGATCTGTGTCGCCAATCGATTGACGTTGATTTGCTGTGAACTTGTGATGGATTGGCCAATTTCTGGTGCGTACGTCGCAGTGGATGCGACGATGGCAGGCTGCGTCGGCGGACACGGTGGGCCGCCGGCGATGGGTGACGTGGGTACGCCGCCTGCTCCCGGCGCAAGATCGGGTAGCGGCGCGAAAGCGGGGCCGTTGGCTCCCTGGGCGCGAGGTTGCGATAGGATTTCGCCGCTGCGGAGATCCTTCCAAACGACGGCGACGGTCAGGACCGTTTCGGTTTCACGTTGTTCGTTGAGTTGATTGCGATTGAGAATGTTCTTGCCGAACGCGGCTACCGTGCAGCAGAGCTCGGTGTCGGCCTTGTCGCGGTCGGAGACGACCTTGAACGGCGTCTTCCACTCAATCTCTTTGATGACGGCCCGCGTCAGATCAAACTCGAGGCCCCTGCGGAACGTCTTGTTCTCGAAGATCGGCACATACACGGTCTTGATGCACGGGTCGTAGTTGGGCTTGGTCGTGTACCCGAGCGCGGTGAAATGCCCACCCGACTCGCAAGAGGCAAGGCCGAGGCAAATGAGGATGGGAACAACAAGTAGAGTCCGTCGCATTGTTTGTCCTCCCTCCTAGTGGCTCCGAATAACCCGCAACTATTCGGCCGTGGTTTTCATCCCGGAGGGATGACAGCCATTAGCCCCGGGTCGCGTTTCGCGCACCCGGGGTTTTTCGATTCGCATCACTCCACGACCCCGGAGGGGTCGCAGCAGGCCGAACTTGCTGCGACCCCTCCGGGGTCGTAATGTTGTCGCGCCGTTGCGTCCGGTGGTATCGCTGCGCTCAACCACCGGCTAATAGCTGTGACCCCTCCGGGGTCGGATCAGTCTACCTCGGCAGCATCTCATTTGGATACGGCTTGGTCATCGGTGCGGGGCCGCTCGGCGCAGGCTTGGCTTTGTCGCCCTCGGCGGGTTTCTTGTCGAATAGCTCGTCCCACTGGTTCTGAAGCTTGTCGATGAAGTCGCGGTCTTTCTTGTTGAATTTGCCCGCTTCCTGATCCTGGCGAATGCTCGCCATCCGCGCGTTGGCCTCGTCGGCAAATTTGGTGTTCGGGTAGCTTCGGCGGACAATGCCGAAGTAGTAGTAGGCCGAGCCAGGATGGCCGGTGCGTTGGTAGAAGTCGGCCGTGTTGAAGTCTTTCTCAGCTTGCTGATAGTTGATGCCGGCCATTTGCCGGTCGAGGAAGCCACTCTTTTGCGTAGCCAACTCTGGATATGCCCGCATCGCGGTATCCACAAGCAGCCGTGCCTCGGCCACCTTGCGGCCATCGTAATCAGCACCGCCAGTGCTCATGTGTTTGCTGATGATCGCCCGCTCCATGGCTTGCGGAGCCAGCGGGCTATTGGGATGCTGCTCGACAAGTTGCGTGAAGTAGTAATCCGCCTCTTTGTAATCCTCGTGATAGAACTTGATGCCACCGGCGAGGAACAGCGCCTTGTCAGCCAATGGCCCGCCGATGTCGTTGAGATGCACCTGTTCGAGTGCCTGCAGCGCCCGGCCCTCAATGTCAAAGAACGGTTTTTGCTTCTCGAAGTGCACCACCGGCGTCAGCACGATCCACCGCTTGCCTTCGTCTTTTTCCTTTTTGGCTTGAATCTCGCTGCGAGTTTCATCAAGCCATGAGTTGGCGATGTCGAACATGCGCTGGCAGCATTGAGCGCGATACGCACCGTTCGGGAAATCGAGCAGCGTCTTGTTGAACGTGTCGCACGACTTGGGCCAGTTGTCGGTCTTGTAAAGACACTCGGCCTCGTAGTAGCGCGCTTCCTCAGCCACCGTCGGCGGGTTCTTCTTGTTCTCGGCGATCGTGTGATAAGCGCTTTCGGCCCCGCTGAAATCGGCGGCCTTGAACTTCACGTGAGCGGCCGCCAGATCCGGAGAGAGCTCGCTGGGTGAAACCGACCGCCCGCTGCCACGCACCGACATGGCATCAATGATCGGTTGATTAGGCGGCTCCCAAATGTAATCTCGTAAAGCGCACCCGGCCGGGCACGCGAAGATCAGCGATGCCAGCAGTCGGGTCCAACGGCGCATGGAAAGTCCTCTCTATCCGGTCAGGTATGGCAGCAGCCGCGGTCGCTTGCCGAGCCGCACGCCGACATACATTCCCAAAAGCTGCCGCAACTCATTGCGGAGCGCGGCCGGCCTTTCGACCCGCCAGCCGGCGGCATCGAGCCACAACGCTTGCAGTGCGTCGATGACGGCTGGGCCGATCAGTTTGGCATCCCGTTCACTCGGCCGACAAGTCGCACAGACCACGCCGCCCGAAATCGCACTGAA
>JANLTA010000427.1:0-6388 GCA_031362705.1 Gemmataceae bacterium
GATGCCCTTCACACATTGACCGAACCGATTTTCCGTCGGTTGACTGAATCACCCCAACTTGCGAATGTGCTGCTCGTTTCCAGTTCGCTGATCATTGATGGACTGGCACTGTTTATTCTGATTTGGAGCATTGTCGGTCCCAGTTCGCGGCCATTCTTCGGAATCGCAATCTGTTTCACGCTGCGGCAGGCTTGTCAGGCCATGTGCGCACTGCCGCCGCCCAAAGGCATGATCTGGCGGTCGCCCGGGGTGCCGACAATACTCGTGACCTACGGCGTGTCCAACGATTTGTTCTTTTCCGGACACACGGCGATGGCCGTGTATGGTGCCATCGAGTTGGCGAGGTGGGGCGGCCACGCATGGATTGCCGTCGGTGTAGCGATTGCGCTCTACGAGATGTTCGCTGTGATTGTGCTGCGGGCACATTACACCATGGACGTTTATGCTGGTGCGGTCACGGCGATTGTCGCCGTTTATGCCGCCGATGCGATTGCGCCGATTTGCGATGCATGGCTGATCGCGCTGGGGCACATGATCTGGTAACTACGCGAAGGCCGGTTGCGGCATCCAGCCATCGTATTGTCTGACAAAGTTCCAGTTCTGCGCTGGCCGGCGAGCCTTAATGGGATTGTTGAATACGTACCTGACCACGCGCTCCATATCGGCGCGGGTATTCAGAAACACCTTCCAGCCCGGGCCACCCCATACCGGATGACCAATTGGGCGATGACTGAACTTGACGATCTCGTCACGACTCTTGTTCTGGCAATGCTCAATCATCTGCTCTGACTTGTCTCGATGTCGACGAATGAGCAGATGGACATGATCGGGCATGATGGCGCAGGCGTAACACGTGTACTTGCGTTCGCAGATCACTTTGCCAATGCTATCGGCAATAACCTGAATGGAGTTATCGTCGAATGTCAACAATTCGTGCCGTAACACGTCGCCGGCTCTGCGATAGAACTCCCGCAATTCGCTGGACAACGGTTGAATTAGCTTGCGTCCATGGTGCAGAGTGCCGAGTTTCTCGATGCGCTCGACGCGAATCTCATGGGAGCTGCTGCCGCGAGGATCATTGGGCAGCCACCAGCCATATGCCGTCCAAATGAGGTGATAGCCCACGACCATGGGATAGTCCCCGCGAAACGTAAACAAGAGCGATCAACTTACTTTATTCTTGTCCCCGCGAAACGTAAACAGTTCTTGTTCAACGTTTCGCTTAAACTTCGCGCTGCTAGACGCGGATCGTCGCTGCCAGAAATCGCAGCGCTGATAGCGATGCGTTGACCACCCGCTTCGATCACTTCTTTGATGTTACTTGAATCTATTCCACCCAATGCGAACGCTGGAAGTTCCGTGGCCGCGCTTGCAGTGCGGATGAAATCCAGCCCCGCGAGTTGCTTGAAATCTTTAGTTGCCGATTGAAACGTCGGCCCAATCCCGACATAACTCGCGCCATCCATCACCGCTTGCTGCAACTGATCCAAATCATGCGTGCTGACGCCGATGATTGCCTCCGGGCCGACGACGCGCCGAGCATAAGCCACGGGCAGATCGTCTTGCCCCAGATGAACGCCATCCGCTTCGCAGAGTCGCGCGATGTCGGGTCGGTCGTTGACGATAAACAGGGCTATGGCATCCTTTGTCCAGCGACGAACTTGTTTGGCAAGCGCGAGCAAGTCGCGATCAGCGAGATTCTTCTCGCGCAATTGAATCATGTCCACACCGCCGGCGACGGCTTCGCGGATCAGGTGCTCCAAGTCGGGACGCGCGGACACCAGCAAATACAATCGAGCATTCGCCAACCTCTCGCGGCCCTGCCGGCCAAACAGCAGCGCTTGTTCCAGCGTGTAAGCCCGATAGCGCAGTTGTTCACACGCCCGGCCCACGTCAGGATTGATTAATTTGCCGTACTCTTCGAGGCTGCGTAGCGCCTCTTGGAGCCGTTTGGCATTGGCGGTCGCCACCCCCTCCAACGAGGTCCGGCGGTATTCGTTGGTGGTAGCGATGACGGTGCCAACGTCATTAACAGTGTCGCCGCTCGACGTGAGCAGTGCCTGCGGCGGCAACGCTGCCGCCAAGTCATGCCGCAACTGTTTTAGCGCCGCCGATAGGATCGCATCGTTTAACACAAACCGGCAATAGTCCTCCAGCACGCGCAGCGCTTCGCGGGCACGGTCAGCATTGGCATCCAGGACGCGACAAGTGCGATCATCGTGCCGGTCCGGTTGTTCCGCCAGTGGCACCAGTTCCTGCAGTGGACCCAGCACGATTCGTTCAAGTTCGCTCATTGAGAAACCGAGCGTTGTCCATTCGGCGATCAATGCCTGATCATTGCGACACACGCACAACAAGAGCAGGTCGCAATTGACAGTGCGGTCAACAAGATACTCCCTCGCCAGCGAACGGGTGTCGCGAATTGCCCGTTCTGTTGACGGGTGAAGTGCATCAATTTCACGGCCAAATTCAAGCGATTGCTCCGTGATCCAATCCGCAGTTTTCAACCCGCATCGATTGGCCAGAGCCAAGCCCGGCCCTTCTTCTTCGGCCAACAAACCCAGCGCCAGGTGTCGCAACGTGACATGATCTTCACCCGCACCACCGGCAATCCGACGAGCGGTGGCGATCGCTCGATCAGCACCCGGCGTGAAGTTCTCGCGGTCCATTATGCTGCCCCGCTGCCGCTACAACCCGTCCGGCCGGAACAAGTCCGAAGGTCGCTGCGGGATTCGCACATTGGTCCGAACTTGATGCTCCAGCCCAATGTGATGGCTGGTCGAAACCTTTGTTGTCCGACGGAGACTCCACGGGCTGTGCCCGAAATCGGCTCCCGTCTCACGCAGGGACTGTGTGTCGGACAGCGAGGATTGCACATGAACGGTCGCATTAATTTTCACCCGCGTTGGATCAAGTTCGCCGGTGCTGCCGCTCTGGCTATGCACCTCGGCGGTGGGGCGGACGTGTTCGCCCAAGGCGGTTCGGCTCCGCCCAAAGTGTTGGCTTCCAACACGACCAACCCAGCGACCATACCAGTTTACACCGTCAGCGATTGCATTCGTGTCGCCTTTGATCGGCAGCCGGCCTTGTCGGCAGCACGGCACAGCGTGGCAGCGAAGCAGGCCGCGGCAAACGGCTTGCACAAGTTCAACGTCGCCTATCTGTTTGTTTCCGATATCTCCGTCCGCCGCCAGCAATCGTGCAAAGGGGTGTCGGCCGCTCAAGCCGAGTTGATGCAGGCCGAAATCGACACTGCATACGCCGTCACCCGCACTTACTATACGGCGATTTACGCACGACTTCAGTACGACGTCGCTGCCGACATTCTAACGAAACTGGAATTCGACCGGGCCGATCTGAAACGGGCGTTGGAAGGCGGTGCGCCAGGCCTGAACGCACCGATGCAGGACCGACTCGACATCGCCATCAACCTGGCAAAGGCCAAACAACTCGAAGCCGAAGAAGGAATGAACCGGGCGCTGGCCGCGCTGCGTGAAGCGATGGGCGTCGGACTCGAATGTTCATCGTTCCAGCTTGCCGATATGTCGCTTGCCGATCCGCGCATCATTCCGGATCGTTGCGAGATCGTGAACCTGGCATTGGCTCGCCGCGGCGAACTGATGCAGGTTCTGCTTGCCGCCGATATTTTCCGCCTCGAAGTTGATGCCCAAGGCCGGAGCTACTTCCGGTCGATCGTACGAACATTCGCAAGTGCGGGCGACATTCACTCGCAGCCAGTGCCGCCGGGTCTTCGCAACGGCGACTACCGCCCGGGCGCTATCGGCTTTGAGATGCCCGTGAATCTTGTCGGCCCGCGCAACGCTCGGGTCGAGCAGGCCTGTCAGTATAGCGGTCGCGCGGATGCCGTGGTCGCCAAGACCAAAGAGCTGATCGCGCTGGAAGCCGAAGATGGGTTCGCCAAATGGCGGGAAGCCAGCCGCAAGGTCGGCTTCACGAAGGACGCGGTCGCCAAGGCGCAGAAGTACATCAAGCAGCTTGAAGATGATCGCCAGAACGGTGCCAAGATTCTGCCGGAAGAGATGACGACGAGTCGCCTTCTTGCCGTGCAAGCCTCCGTGGCGCTGAACGAGGCGATGTTCCAACAGATTCTCGCGCTGGCCAACCTCGAACGAATCACAGCCGGCGGTTTCTCCGCCGGGTTCTCGTCAACGCAACCATGAGACCGCACCGACCCGGTGAGAAGGAATACGCAATGCTGAGCTTTCGCCGCCTGTTAATCATGATCGCAGTGGTGGCGACGGGATTCACCGTCGCCGCCGGGCCGGCCGCCCCGACCACGATCAAAATCGGCATGTTGAAAAGCATGTTCCGCGAAGTGCCGCCTTCGCTCTTCAACGCAATGGCCGTGCCCTTCCAACAGGTGGTCGAATCGCAGACCGGACTGAAAGGCCAATTGCTCGTGGTGGATTCACCCGAAGAGATGGTGCGAAAGCTCAACGACGGCGAGGTACATCTGGGAGCATTCCACGGTTTCGAGTTTGCATGGATGAAGCTGCAAGATAAGAACCTCGAACCGCTCATGCTGGTGACGTCTAACCCAAATCTTCTGAAGACTACAGTGGTTGTGCAAAAAGGTTGCACGGCCAACGCGGTCGCCGATTGCCGTGGCCAGAAGCTGACGATGCCAATGGCGACCCGCGAACATAGCCGCCTCTATCTCAACCGTCGCTGTCGTGCTTGTGGTTGCCAACCGCAAGAGTTCTTCGTGGCGACCAAAGAACCTAACTCAGTCGAAGAAGCTCTGGACGATGTCGTAGACGGCATCTCGCAGGTCGCAGTCGTTGATCAAGCGGCCATGCAGATGTTCGAGCGGCGCAAGCCCGGCCGTTTTGCCAAGCTGCGAGTTATCGAAACGTCGCAGCAGTTCCCTGCGAGCGTGATTGCCTTCTGCAACGGCAAGCTCGACGTTGGCACACAACAGAAGTTCCAGAACGGCATGGCCACCGCCCACCAGGCCGGCCTCGGCAAACACCTCATGGGCCTGATGAAGATCAGCGGCTTCGAACCTGTGCCTGCGAACTTCGGCGAAGTGCTCACTGCGTCGGTGAAGGCGTACCCGCCCGGCTAGTCGCAAAAGTCAAGAAGCCAATGACACGATGCCGACAATCGAGGTCGCCATCGTGTCATTGGCGTTTTGTGTTTCACTTTTCAATAGCCACAATCCCGCCGTGAGCCATAGAATCCCCCGTCGGGACGATGATGCCGAGGAGGGGTGATGGCGGAAGAGATTGAGTTGGTTTCGATTGTTGATGAGACGCGGCATCGTTATTTGCATTATGCCTTGTCGGTGATTCAGTCGCGGGCGCTGCCGGATGTGCGCGATGGCCTTAAGCCCGTGCAGCGGCGCATTCTGTACACGATGTACAACGATTTACACTTGCATTTCGATGGTCGGCCCGTCAAATGCGCCCGCATCATTGGTGATGTCACCGGCAAATATCACCCGCACGGCGATGATGCCGCTTACCTTGCGCTTGTCCGCATGGCTCAGAGCTGGGTGCTGCGGGCGACGTTAGTGCTCGGACAGGGCAATTTTGGTTCTGTTGAAGGCGACGCACCGGCTGCCCGTCGATACACAGAGGCCAGGCTCACGGCCATTGCTGATCGGCTCCTGTCCGAGTTGCACCAAAAGGTCGTTGACTTTCGGCCGACGTATGACAATAGCCGGCAAGAGCCAATTGTACTTCCCGCGCAGTATCCCAATGTGCTGGTCAACGGTTGTGATGGCATCGCAGTCGGCATGGCGACCAACATTCCTCCGCACAACCTTGCCGAAGTGATCGCGGGTTGCATCACACTCATCGAAGACCCCGACACCACTACGGCCACATTGCTGAACAAGATCAAAGGCCCAGACTTTCCGCTCGGCGGTAAGATTCTCGCCGACCGGCCCACGCTGCGGCGCATCTACGAGGAAGGCTCCGGCTCAATCAAGATTCAGGGCGAGTGGAAAGTCGAGACACCGAATAGTGGCAAGTCGCAGATCGTCATCAACTCCATTCCATATGGCGTGAATCAAGGCAACCTGGAAGCCGAGATCGGCGTCATCATTGAAGAACGAAAGCTACCGCAACTTCTCGGTGTGCATAATGAGTCGAACGAAAAAGAAGGCATGCGCATCGTCCTGGAAATGAAGCAGGACGCCGATCCAGCCATGATCATGGCGTATCTATACAAGCAAACCGCGCTGCAACAGAGTTTTGCTTACAACATGACGTGCCTGATCCCAGGCCCGGATGGAGCGCCACGGCCCGAGCGGCTTGGTTTGAAGGATATTCTCAGTCACTTCAACGAGTTCCGATTCGCTACGGTGAAGCGGCGGTTTGAGTTTGAGTTGGAGCAATTGCGGAAGCGGATTCACATTCTG
>JANLTA010000440.1:0-3576 GCA_031362705.1 Gemmataceae bacterium
CATGAACGCGGTTACGAAGTTGACGTGCTCACAACCCGGATCGAAGGTCCGACGCCAAACTTAACGGTCCGAAAGTTTGATGTCGAACCAGCGAATGCATCCCGCCGCACTTCTGCGGCCAATCATCTGGATTCGTTCGACGCAATCAACGAAGCAACTTATTTCGCCAATACCCTGCGATCGACCGCAATCGTCAATGCGCTCAACGTCGGCAATTTCGATGCCGTGATTGTTGGCCCTTTTGGCAACGCGCTGACGCGCGATGTGATCCGTGCTGCTGGTGAACGCGCGATTCTCGTGCCCTGTTTGCATGACGAGCCGGCCGCGCGGACCAGCACCATTCGAGAAATGTTCGATACCACCGGTGGTGTTCTGTATCACAGCCGCGCTGAACAAGATCTCGGCCAAACCGATTTTGGTTTCAACCATCCCAATGCCGCAGTCATCGGTACGTGGATCGATACCAATCTTGTTGGCGATCCAGCAAATGGCCGCAGACTTGCCGGTGCCAGTCGATACGTGTTGATTTGCGGTCGCAAGGTGCGCGAGAAAGGGCTGCCCGAGACCATCGCCTGGGCACGGCAATACGATGCCCGACAACCGAATCACTATCGCTTCGTATTCGTCGGCGATGGTGACTATCCGATCCCGGCCGAGCCGTGGGCCATTGACTTAGGACATGTGACCGAAGCCGCCAAATGTGATCTCATGGCTGGGGCGGATGCTCTTGTGCAACTCTCACCCAACGAATCTCTTTCGCTCGTGGTGCTGGAGGCTCAATCACTTGGCACGCCAGTGATTGTCAACGGTGTTAACCCGGCGCTTGCAAGCCACATTTACGTCGGACACGGCGGCTGGGCTATCGGCAGTGAACACGAATTCGCACAAGCCCTCGACACATTGTGGAACACACCTGAAGAGGGCATCGGACGGGGCCAACGTGGACGCGAATACGTTCGGCGCGAGTTCGGCGATGAAAACCGCATGTCCGACGCCCTGGTGGACGCCGTTCACAATCTGGATCGCTCCATCGCGGAGTTGATGCGCGAGCGCGGTTTGCGTCGTGCCGAGACATTTGCACGCGCTCCGTGGCGCAAGAGCTTGGATGGCATTCTCGAATCCATGTTCGATCAACCGACGGTCGTCACGCCAAGCGTGGTTGATATTTCGACGCCGGAATCGGACATGGCCGACGTGAAAACGTGGCGCTTGATGCTTCGACATCGCGCCGGCGTACCGCTGGTGCCCACCGGCCCGGGACGTACTGAAGTCATCGCGCGAGTCCGCGCCGTGGATGGCGACATCATTGTTGACGAATGGGCCGCGTCAATTCCATCAGTGCTGGCCAATGGACATGAATCTGTCGTCGATGTCGCGTTGCCGGGTTTGGTGGAAGGCACCTATGCACTCGAAGCGGGGATGCGCACACATCACGGCAATGCCAATCCAATCACGGAATGGCACGGCATTCTGTCCACGTTGACGATCTCGACGACGCCAGCGTTTCATGAGCCGCACGCATTACCGGCTCCGCGTTTTCAGAAGTCGCTGGACACCGCGCGGTCGTTGCAGCAGCTCCCCGATGGTTATGTCGATGTCACCACGGGTCGATTCGCCAAAATCAAACAGCGTATCAAAGAAAAATTGCTCAATAACTTCCGGGCATCATACGTGGATGTCCTGGCTCGGCAACAGACGCGATTCAATCGACAGGTGACGAGTGCGCTGGCCGAATTGGCGGACGTTCCCGGCGACGCGGACTTGAGAGCCGAGTTGGCGACAACACAGGCCCGTTGTGCGGAACTGGCAGACCGGTTGGAACGATTGGAAGCCGCGTTAACCGACGAAGCTGTCACCGTCGGAGGTGCGCGATGAAGTGTCTCGTCACCGGAGCGGCCGGGTTCATCGGCTCGCATTTATGTGAACGACTCCTGCGCGATGGCTGTGAGGTAGTCGGTGTCGATGCGTTTATCCCGTACTATCCGCAAGCTGTGAAAGAAGACAATCTGGTTGGTCCACGGTCGTATCGTTCCTTCCGCATGGCTCAGGTCGATCTACGCGAAGCGCCGCTGAATGAACTGGTCGATGGTGTTGAAACAGTGTTTCACCTGGCCGCCATGCCGGGGTTGCCGCGCAGTTGGACCGACTTCACGCTTTACGAAAGCTGCAATGTCACGGCGACGCAGCGACTGATTGCCGCAGCGGGTGAATGCAAAACACTGAAGCGGTTTATTTACGCATCCACGTCGTCGGTGTATGGCCGCTATGGTTCGGGAGATGAATCGTTGCCCGTTCGGCCCATTTCGCCGTACGGTGTCACCAAGTTTGCAGCGGAGCAACTTTGTCGCGCCTATGCTGACGAGTTTGATCTGCCACTTGTGGTGTTGCGTTACTTTTCCGTGTACGGTCCACGTCAGCGACCAGACATGGGTTATCACAAGTTCGTCAATGCCCTATTGAGCGATGACGCCATCACTGTGTTCGGCGATGGCCAGCAGGTACGTGGCAACACTTATATCGACGACTGCATCGCAGCCACGGTCGCGGCTGTCGATGCCAACGTCGGCGAGGTCTACAACGTCGGCGGTGGTGAGACCGCATCGGTATGGGACATTCTGCACAAACTGGAAGCCACCATTGGGCGATCTGCGCGTGTCGTTCGCGCGGCCGCCCGCGCCGGAGATCAACGCCATACGACAGCTGACACCACCAAGCTCAAACGGCACCTTGGCTGGCAGCCAAAAGTTGGGCTCGACGAAGGACTATCGCGGCAGGTGGATTGGCAGCGGTCGCTGGTCGGAAGCCAGGCCAAGGCCAAATGATCAGGCGCGATAACCAATGCTCGCCAAGTGCTGTGCATGCAGCACAAATGGCGTCAGAGGAATCGTGGCGAGGTTGAAGTGTCCAATGAGTGCTTGGGCGGTCGTGGGTTGAGGCTCCGATTGCCAGCCGCACGACCATGCGAGCAAGCCGACCACGGCCTCAGGGGTGACGCCCGCTTCACGCATGGCACGCAAACGAGTGTCGCCGTGACGCTTGGCCAGTCGTCGGCCATCCGTACCGACGACGAGTGGGACGTGGGCGAACAGCGGGGGCGTCAACGAAAGGTGCCGATAGAGGAGCAGTTGCCGCGGCGTCGAAGTGACAAGGTCATCGCCACGCACGACGTGAGTGATGCTGTTGGCCGCGTCATCGACCACTACGGCGAGTTGGTATGCTGGCGTGCCCGACGACTTCCAAACGACGAAGTCACCGCCGTGTTGGTGAAGATCGATATGGGTGTCGCCGCGGCAAAGATCGACAAACGCCGGCGAGTCGTTCACACGAAATCGCCAGGCGAACGGTTGTGACAAGCCAGCCGCGTCGGCGACCCGGCGATGCGAACAGGTGCCGGGATAGACCGGTTCAACGCCGTCGGCGTGAGGGGCGCTGGCAGCCGATTCGACATCGCCGCGACTGCAGGTACACGGGTAGACGAGTTCGGCCCGCTGCAATTGCTCGAATGCCGAGGCATACAGCGGCAACCGCTCGGTCTGAACGATTGGGCCGTCATCCCAATCGAGGCCCAGCCATTGA
>JANLTA010000473.1:0-3083 GCA_031362705.1 Gemmataceae bacterium
CGCGACTATTCCACAACCTTCGTTCAAGTCGAGAAACCGAACTCCTCGAAACGTTCCCCCTTCATGTCGTAGCGTTGTGGATGGGCCATGATGCAAAGGTAAGTTTGAAGCACTATGCACAAACAACTGACGAGCATTTCAACCGCGCGACGGGCAGCGCGGATTCCGGCGCACCAGTAGCGCAAAATGCGGCACAGCAGATAGCGGCGGCGAGTTGCATGGAGTTGAACGACGGCGGCCTAAACGGCGACGCGGTTGTGAGTTGTGCCATTCCAAGCGAGTTGATGCGACGTGTTGCAAGATCGTCTAGCGGAGAGGGCGGGATTCGAACCCGCGGTACAGTTTTACCCGTACGCCGCTTTAGCAAAGCGGTGCTTTCGACCACTCAGCCACCTCTCCGGGTGGGGCGATGACCGCAGGGACGCGACGGTCGGCCGTCCGGTTCGCCAGCCCACATCTTAATGGTGGGATTTTGCCACGGCAAGCAGTTCGGGCGCACACCGCGGGTTTGTCTGGTCCGGCCATGCCAACCGCGACTATCATACCGGCTGGCAATCTGAGCCCGCCGAGCAAGCAAGGCGGAGACTATTCGACTTGCTTGCGCGGCGGGCTCAAGACGCATCGGCTTGGAGATTTTGAATGAGTGTGCGTGCGATCCATCGGCCCGTTGTTTATGTGGTTGGCCGGCAAACCGTGCAACAGCCTGAGATGGAGCGATTCCTCGGCGATCACGGCGTGACCTGGGCCAGCGATACGGCCATCGCCAGCGAAATGCTGTGCGAGACGGCTGGCCGCGTCTGCTACATGAGCTTTGCCAAACCCCGGCCGGGCGGCAACGCGGCTTATCTCGGGCATATCAAAGAGTCCGGCCACGGCTCGGTTCTCGAACATGCCGTATGGAATCTGCTCATCGTCGGCGTTTCGCGAACACTGACCCACGAACTCATTCGCCATCGGGCCGGCATGGGTTACTCGCAACTGTCACAACGCTATGTTGATGAGTCGGTGGCGGAGTATGTCGAACCGGACATCATCGCGGCTGATCCCGAGACCCATGCCGTCTGGCTCGAAGCCGTCGAACACGCGCATCAATGCTATGTGAAGCTGGCTGACTTGCTTGCCAAACGCATCGCCGCTGACCCGGCGACGAAGGAGCTGCCGGTGACGGATCGCCGGAAATCGGCCCGGCAGGCGGCACGCAGCGTGTTGCCGAATGCGACGGAAACGAAGATCTTCGTGACTGCCAACGCCAGGGCCTTGCGGAATTTCCTGGAACAACGTGGCAGCCGCCACGCCGAGCCGGAAATCCGCTTGCTGGCCAACGAAGTTTGCCGCATTATGCAGCAGGAAGCCCCGAACCTGTTCGGCGACTACCGCCTGGAACCGCTGCCGGATGGAACATTTGAGGTGACGACAGAGTATCGTAAGGTGTAGTGCGGACGCTTTCGCAAAGTGTCGCGAATCGCGAGGTTGCATATGAAGAAGTACTTGTTATCGTTTGCTTTACTGTTTCTCGCCTTGCCATCGTGGGCAGGCCCGGTCGAGACGATTCCCAACGTCTCCTATTACGACGGACCGGATCGTGATGCGCATCGGCATCGGCTTGATTTGTATCTGCCACAGGGAGTGAGCCGCTTTCCCACGGTCGTGTTCGTGCATGGCGGCGCATGGACGATGGGTAGCAAAGATGGCTTCCTGATGTTGCCGGGACACCGGGCAATTGATCATGGCAATTTCTTTGCCGCGAAGGGCATTGCCGCGGTACATGTGAATTATCGGCTGTCGCCAAAGGTGTTGCACCCGGAACACATCATCGACGTGGCCCGTTCAATCGCGTGGGTACGGCAGAATATCGCCAAGTACGGCGGTGATGTTGACAACATCTTCATCATGGGCCACTCGGCCGGCGGACATCTCGTCGCGCTGGCCGCGACTGATTCCCGCTATTTGCGAGCCGAAGGATTGACACCGCAAATGATCCGCGGCGTGATCGGCGTCAGCGGTGTCTATGTACTGGATCCAACGCTGGTGACGGCTGGCCCCGGCGCGGCGAGCATGCCGAAATCGCCGCCAACAATGTTGAAGTCCGTATTCGGTAACGAAGCGCAAGGACACATTGATGCTTCGCCGATCGCGCATGTTGCGCCCGGATTGCCGCCATTCTTGCTGGCCTATGCCAACCGCGATATTCCGACCCTGCCCGCACAAGCCGTGGCGTTTCAGGAAGCACTTTCGAAAAAGGGTGTGTCAGCAAAGGCGCTGTTGGTGACGCCACGCGATCATCAGACCGTGTTGAAAGCCATGTTGGAAGACGGCGACCCGCTCGGCGATGCCGTCTTGAAGTTCATCCGCACGGGAAAGCCGGAATAGTTACCACCAAAAACACGAAGCACACGAATAGTTCCATTCGTATACATCGTGTTTGATCACTTGGCGTCACCTCGTTCATCTGAACGATTGGCTCCAAACACTTTAGCCATTCATTTCCATGGCTTCTTCCCATTGGGCGTATAAGTTGGCGAGTTGTTCTTTGGCGGCTTCCAGGTTGGCCATGGTTTCTTTGACTTTGTTGCCGTCGCGGTACAGGTCTGTGGAGGCGAGCGCCGATTCGCAGTCAGTCTTGATGGTCTCGGCGGCGGCGATGTCCGCTTCGATGTCGGCAACCTTACGAAAGCTAAACTTGCGCTTCTTTTTGGAAGCCGGCGTTGCTTTGCGTGAGGTCACAGATTGCCGTTGGGTGACTTCCTTCGCGGCGGCGAGTTGCTCGGCCCGCAGTGATTCATAGGTGTCGTAGTTGCCATACACGACTTGCGGGCGTTCGCCTTCGAATACGACCATCAAATCGACGACGCGGTTCAGAAAATAGCGGTCGTGACTCACGACGACGACGGTGCCTTCGAATTCCAATAGAGCCTGTTCAAGTGCATCGCATGCCCAGATGTCGAGATGGTTAGTTGGCTCATCAAGGATCAACACATTTACTCCGGCGGCCACGAGTCGCGCCAATGCGGCCCGGCTGCGTTCGCCGCCGCTGAGTTCGCTGACTTTCTGATCGACCATTTCGCCGTGCAGGCCAAAGCGAC
>JANLTA010000515.1:0-1901 GCA_031362705.1 Gemmataceae bacterium
CCGAGCAGGGCCATGGCCAGGCTTCCGCAACTCAGGCCCGAAGTGCCGAAGAACTGCCGTCGAGACAGTTGAATCAGTCGTTCTTGAATCGGAGACATAATCTTGTCCGATGGTATTCCATCAGTTCCGCGTGAGCGTTTCATCGAGATTCAACAACATGCTGGCCACGAGTGTGTATGCGGCCACCTCGTCCGGCGCCAATTTGGGATTCGCTTTCGCTTCGCCAATGGCAAGGAGCTTCTTCGCGTCGACGGGTGCCTGGCCGTAACGAGCGCGGTGCATGCTCAACTCATCGTTGAGAATCGACAACTCCGCCACGGTGGGAGCCCGGGCCAGAACCATGCGAAATGCGTACGTCAGGCGTTCCGTTGCCGAGGTGCCCCCTTCCGTGATGATGCGCTCGGCAAAAGTCCGCGCCGCTTCCACGTGTTGAGTGTCATTGAGTAACTGTAACGCCTGAAGAGGTGTATTACTGCGATCACGCCGGCTGCACGGCTGCTCGCGGTTCGGCGCGTCGAAGTTTGAAAGATACGGTGGCGGCGCGGTTCGCTTGTAAAAGGTGTACAGCGTTCGGCGGTACAGCGCGGAGCCGGAGTCGCGCTTGTAGTTCTGGGTATTCGACCCGGTGAATGCGACTGGCTCCCAGATGTTGTCGGGCTGGTAAGGTTTGACGCCTTTCCCGCCCAGGGTCAATTCCAACAATCCGCTGAGATAGAGCGCATTGTCGCGTATGTCTTCGGCATCGAGTCGAAAGCGCGGCCCGCGGGCAAAGAGCCGATTCTCAGGGTCCGCCATAAGCAGCGTCGGCGTCGTTTGGGACGCACGCCGAAAAGCCGCAGACGTGATCATGAGGCGAACCATCGCTCGAATATCCCAGCCGCCGTCGCGGAATTCAGCCGCAAGCCAGTCGAGGAGTTCCGAGTGGGTCGGCGGTTCACCTTGCATTCCAAAGTCGTTGCCCGTTTTGACGAGGCCGAACCCGTAGAACTGTTGCCAGAGCCGGTTCACATACACGCGCGCCGTCAGCGGGTTTTCCCGGGCGACGACCCAACGAGCGAAATCCAGCCGAGTCGGCCGGGCCGTTGCTTTCAGCGGCGGAAAGGCCGCGGGCGTACTCGGCTCCACTTTGTCACCGGGCTTGTCGTATTGACCGCGTAGCATGACGAACGCCTGCCGAGGCGTCGGGGCATCGCGGAAGATCATCGAAGCGGGAATCGTTTGTTCATATTTCGCCCGCTCGGCGGTCAGCGTCTCTTCGGACTTCATCAGCGGATCGAGAACGACATCGGTCGTGGGGCAGACCGAACGCAGAAAGTAGTTCTGAAGTTGCCGCACGTGGTCGGCGTTCAGTTGCTGTCCGGGTTTTTTCAAGGTCGCAAAGGTGCCAGCGATTTCTTTAGGCAGTTTCGACTGATCGGGTCCGCCACTTTGGCTCAGCCAGGCCACAAATGACAGGGTTGCATCATTCGCCTCCGGGCCGACGGCCCCGCCGACTAAGAACGCAACCAACGCGGGATCGACATATCGCGCCTTCGCAGCGGCGATCGCGACGCTCAAGGACTGCAAACGACGATCGTAGTCCGCCAGCTTCCTGTCCTGTTCGGGACTGCTCAGTTTGATCGACGGTTCATGCAACAACGCGTTCCCATCCGTGGGCGGGCCGGCTGCGGAATTGAAGAAGGCGTACAGCGAGTAAAACTCCCTCTGCGAAATAGGATCGAACTTGTGATCGTGGCATTGGGCGCAACCGACCGTCAGGCCCAGCCAGGTCTCGGCTGCCACTGCGGTGCGATCGACCGCATTGCGGAAATGCCATTCGGCATCGATGGAGCCTCCTTCGCCCGTGGTCACATTGCAGCGATTGAAGCCAGTTGCCACCAATTGCTCTCTCGTTGGTGCAG
>JANLTA010000517.1:0-3194 GCA_031362705.1 Gemmataceae bacterium
AGAAGACAACCGGTGGTATTCTGTTGCCCGACACGGCGAAGCAGAAGCCGCAGCGTGGCCGCGTGTTGGCGGCTGGCCCCGGCAAATTGAGTGAAAAGGGCGACCGGCTCGTACTCAATGTCAAGGTCGGCGACGAAGTCCTATACGGCAAGTACTCCGGCAGCGAAGTCGAAGTCGAGGGCCGTGAATACAAGATCCTCCGCGAATCAGACATTCTGGCCAAGGTCGTCAAATAACATTGCGGATTTGCGATTTCGGTTTGCGGATTTCAATCTGCAATCCGAATTCCACATTCTGAGGAGACAATAAGAAATGGCGAAGCAACTGATCTATACCGACGACGCTCGGAAAAAATTGTTCACCGGGGCGGAGAAGCTGGCCAAGGCGGTCGGCATCACGCTCGGGCCAACCGGGCGCAATGTCATTATTGACAAATCCTACGGCGGGCCGACCGTCACCAAGGACGGCGTTACGGTCTCCAAGGAAATCGAGCTGTCCGACCCGTTTGATATCATGGGTGCCAAGCTTGTCAACGCCGTCGCGCAGAAAACCAGCGACGTGGCCGGCGATGGCACCACCACCGCCACGATCCTCGCGCTCTCCATCTATCAGGAAGGCCTGCGGAATATCACATCCGGGGCCAACCCGACAGCCGTGAAGCGCGGCATCGACAAGGCCGTTGATGTGGTTTCCGCCGAGTTGGAAAAGCTCACCAAGCGGCTGACTCGCAAGGAAGAGATGGAGCAGGTCGCTTCGATCTCCGCTAACAACGACCCGAAGATCGGCAAGTTGATGGCAGAGGCTTTTGACAAGGTCGGCAAAGACGGCGTCATCAGTGTCGAGGAAGGCAAGACGTCAGAGACCGTGCTGGAATTCGTCGAGGGTATGCAATTCGATAAGGGCTACATCTCGCCGTACTTTGTGACCAACGCCACGGAAATGAAGGCAGAACTCGAAGACGCTTTCATCCTGATCCACGAAAAGAAAATCTCCAACGTCCGCGACTTGCTACCGCTGCTCGAGAAAATCGCGCAGGCCGCCAAGCCGCTGCTCATCATTGCCGAGGAAGTGGAAAGCGAAGCCCTGGCCATGCTCGTGGTCAACAAGCTCCGCGGCCTGTTGCACGTATGTGCGGTCAAGGCTCCTGGATTCGGTGATCGCCGCAAGGCTATGCTGGGCGACATTGCCACCCTCACCGGCGGCACCTTCTTCAGCGAAGACCTGGGCACGAAGCTCGAAAATGTCGAGATCGCGCAGCTTGGCAAAGCCAAGACCGTGCGTGTCGAAAAGGAAAATACCACCATCATCAATGGTGCCGGCAAGAAGGCCGAGATCACCGCGCGGATCAACCAGATTCGCACGCAGATGGATCAGACCGATAGCACCTACGACAAAGAAAAGTTCTCCGAACGTCTGGCCAAGATGACCGGCGGCGTGGCCATCGTCCGTGTCGGTGCCGCTACCGAAGCCGAGATGAAGCAGACCAAGGGCCGTGTCGAAGACGCACTTCACGCGACCCGTGCGGCAGTCGCCGAGGGCATAGTCGCCGGCGGCGGTGTGGCATTCCTTCGTTGCATCGACGCTGTCGAGAAGTTGGCCGAGAAACTGAAAGGCGACGAGCGCATCGGCGCCGAGATTATCGCCAAGGCTCTCGAAAAGCCGATTCGCACCATTGCCGAAAACGGCGGCCTGGACGGAGCGGTCGTGGCTGACGAAGTCCGCAACGGCAAGACGCCGAATACCGGTTTCAACGCCGCCACCGGCGAGTACGAAGACATGTTCAAAGCCGGCGTGATCGACCCGATGAAGGTCACGCGCTCAGCCCTGACCAACGCGGCCTCCATCGCCGGATTGATGCTCACCACTGAAGTGATGATTACCAAGCTGGACGACGATGAAGGCAAAGGCAAGATGATCGCAGGGTCGATTCGATAACATTGGCGGGCTGACAGGGTGATAAGGTGACGGGGTGATCCGATCGGAATGCCGGTTTGGTCACCCCGTCACCGTTTCACCCCGTCAGTTTGTCGGGATCCATGATGGCCACCAAGCGCGACTACTACGAAGTCCTCGGCGTAGAAAAGACCGCCAACGGCGACGTGATTATGCGCGCTTATCGCAAGATGGCCATGAAGTATCATCCCGACCGCAACGTCGGTGATGAAGAAGCCGAATCAAAGTTCAAGGAAGCGGCCGAGGCGTACGACGTCTTGCGCGACGGCGACAAACGTGCCCGGTATGACCGTTACGGACATCCCGGTTTGGAAGGCGGCGGCGGACCTAACTTTCAATCGACGCAGGATGTCTTCAACCTCTTCGGCAACTTCTTCGGCGACATGTTCGGCGGCGGTGGCGGCGGCGGACCACAAGGTGGCCGCAGCATTCAGGTCGGCGTCGAAATCGAACTGGCCGAAGCCTATCGCGGCGCTCGCAAGTCCATCACCATCCCACGCGAAGAGAATTGCGGCGATTGCGGCGGCTCTGGCGCGAAGCGCGGCAGCAAAACCGCCCAATGCCAGCAGTGCAAAGGCCGCGGCGCGGTGTTTCTGCAACAGGGCTTCTTCCGCGTTCAGCAAGCCTGCCGCGGTTGTGGTGGTCGCGGCACCATCATTACTGACCCGTGCGTGGGTTGCCATGGCCAAGGCCGTGTCAAAGTCCGCAGGACGCTCGAAGTTCACATTCCGCCCGGCGTGGACAACGGCATCAAGGTGCGTCATGCCGGCGAAGGCGAAGCCGGCGACCCCGGCACGCCGCGCGGGGATCTTCTCGTGGTCATCCGCGTCAAGGATCATCCCCTTTTCACGCGCGACGGCAATCATCTGATTTGCCAAGTGCCCATAACCTTTAGTCAGGCCGCGCTCGGTGCCGAGATCGAGGTGCCCGCCCTCGATGGGCCGACCAAGATGCCGTTGCCGCGCGGTGCCCAATCCGGTGACGTGCATCGCATTCCCAATCGTGGTATGCCCGACGTACACGGCGGACGCCGCGGCGACCTGCTTGTGCAAGTGATCGTGGAGACGCCTCGAAACCTGACCAAACGCCAAGAAGAGCTTCTGCGCGAGTTGGCCGAAGTCGAACAGAAAAACGTTTCACCGGCACGAAAGACCTTTCTCGACAAACTGAAGAATTTCTTCGCCGGCGACGAAACAAAGGCACAAGAATAGCAGTCGCTGAGTAGGGTGGGTCGAGTACTC
>JANLTA010000524.1:0-7622 GCA_031362705.1 Gemmataceae bacterium
CGCCTCGTGCTTGGGAGTGCCGTTTTCGAGTCGCTCGACTACACCGCTGAGCGGTGGCGCGCCGGAAACCGATTTCCAAGATTTTCCTACCGTGGCGCCGCCCAATCCTAGTGCGTTTGAAAGTGTCTCCCATCCCTTCGACTCCGAATCCCCCGCGGAAGTCATGAATTGCATCAGCTTGCTGGGTTGACCCCGGAAGTGTGTCAAGTAAATCCGCAAGATACGGAAAAAGCCGGGCCAGCCGTGTTCGGTGCCGGTAAGTTGGTTGTCCCAATCGTCGGTGGTCGCGAACATGCTATGAACCACACGCACGAGACAATTCCCACCGGCTCGCGCTTCAACGGTCCACTCAGTGGCAATTGTGGGACTACCTGGTCCCCAACTGTCTTCAGCGGCAAATCGACTCGGCGGCTCCCACGCCGTCACCTTGGCGACTGATTCCATGCCGGGGCCAAAGTTGAGTTTCATTCGCGCTGGTTTGCCATCATCGCCATTTTCCATCTCAGTTGGCACGAACCACGATGACACACCTGGTCCGGTTGCAATTGCCTGCCAGACTTGTTCCGGCGTGCCGGGCACTTCCACCTCAACCTGGACCGAGCGGCGGCCCGACGCTTCTTTTTTCAGACTCATGATGGCTCCTTGGTGTTGGTTGGGTGCGGCAGCGGATGGGCCACCAGCACCAATCGATGAGCACGACCGCCCGGTGCGGTCGCATTGTGATACTTCGAGACAAGCTTCGTGACGGCATCAATCAATTCGCGACTGAACGCCGCCCGATCGGTTGGTGATTGAAACGTAATTTCAGTATCCAGCGATAAGGTCGCCAGCCACTTATCGGCTTCCTTCGAGCGGCAAACGAGTTTGCTCACTTCACGAACAACTCGGCCAGCCAGGGCAATGAGGTAGTTGGCCGATAGGCGGTCAGCCGATCGCTCGGGGTCGTTGGCAACTGCACCGAGCGCGCTTGGAGAAATGATGTACGACGCGGCCGACGCCACCATGAGCCGCTCGGTCAGGCCGCCCCACTTTCGTTTCTCGGCCAGTCGAACCAATTTGTGCGATTCCAACGATCGCAAATGATAGTTGATCTTTTGCCGGGCAATTCCAAGGCGGCCAGCCAGGGTCGCCGCCGACGCCGGCTTCGCCAACTCTGACAACAACCGGCTCCGCACCGGCTCCAAAGCCACCGTGGCGGCGGCAGGATCGTCAATGACTTGCACATCGAGCATGAGAACATCGTACTATTGACAACTTTTGTTGTCAATAGACTGCAGTAGTTTTTCATGGAGAAAACAACGCGGCAATCATCGCTTCTTTCGTATCGGTCGGACCGGCTAGCGCGGGCGTCCGCCCGGTGTTTTGGGCGGACGAAACCGCTGGAGAAGTGTGTCGATGTCCGCGCGCACCCAGGATTCCGCCGAGCCTTCACGATGGATGGCCCATGCGATCAGCGACCCCCCTGCGACAGCACTGACAGCCCGGGCAAGCCGCTCCGAGTTACATGAGATGAGTTCACGATGGACGATAGCTTCATCGATCAGTTTTCGATAGCCCGCTTGGATACAACTGGAATTGGTCAGCGCGTGGGCGTGGAACTCCGGATCGCTGACATCCATTTGCAGAAATGCCAGCCCGTTGGCCAACTCCTCGGGACTGGTGACGTGCCGCGCCATCTCCGTGGCGGCAGCGATCAGAGCAGCGAGCGGTGAGGAATGAGCCGCACGGACAGCATCGAAACAACCATCTACCGATTCCGCGCCGATCTTCGCCAGCGCCAACAACAGGCCACGTTTGCTTCCGAAGCGCTGGACCAACGTCGCCGGCGAAAGCCCCACTTCACGGGAAACGTCCGCCAGGGTCAGATTCGCCGGTCCCAGCCGCGCGATGACGGCAAAGGCGCCTTCAAGGATGGCGGCATCACTGACAGTACGGGGTCGCGGCATGATGGCATCTTAAATAAACGAATGACCATTTACAATTGCGCTTGACAATAAATGAACGATCATTTACAATCATGCCGTCGCCACTTTTTCAGGAGTAGGAGATGCGATGCATTCGTTACTCGGTTGCCATGAGTCTGGATGGATACATTGCCGGGCCAAATGGCGAAAACGACTGGATCACGATGGATCCAGAAATCGACTTCGGAGCGCTGATGAACAGCTTCGATACCGTGTTGATGGGCCGGCGCACGTTCGAAGCCGCAAAGTCGGGCGGCGGTGGCGGCGGGATGCCGGAGATGAAATCGGTGGTCGTGTCACGAACGCTCCGACAAAAGGATCATCCCGGCATTACCATCATTGGCGACAGCCTGGAAACTTCGCTGAACCAACTGCGGCAAAGCCCGGGCAAGGACATCTGGTTATTTGGTGGTGGGTCACTATTTCGAAGCCTGCTCAACGCACGGCTGGTTGATCAGATTGAAGTCGCTGTGATCCCGGTGTTACTGGGTGGGGGTTTACCGTTGTTGCCGCCAACCGCCATGCGCACCAAGCTGAAATTGCTCAACAGCAGGGTGTACCGGTCGGGAATCGTGGCACTTAATTACGGAATCGATTCGTAACGGCAGATACGCGCCCCGGCCCTCAGGCGCAAGAGCGTCCATTCGTGTCGTCTCTCGTTAGAATGGGCATGGACCCAGTCGAGGAGCGACCATGCAACGGATTGTTTTGTTGGTGCCATTGATTGCGGTGTTGATTTGCGGATGTGGGCAAAGTGCGCCAGTGCCGGTGGTCACGCATGCCGCTCCGACCGCCACGTTTGAAAAGGCCTTGCCTGACATTGTTGCTGGTAGTGCTGGCTTGCCGCCGTTGGAATTGAGCGCGGATGCCAAGTACGAAGGTTTGCTTGGCGATGCGATGGCACGGCTGGGTGAAGGGAAACTGGTCGACGCGTTGATGGCGTTTGAGAAAGCGCGTGGCGTAAAAGACACCGAACTCATTCGCGGCGAGGTTGAGCGGCTCAAACAACGTATTGAAGGCGATAAGGTAGCCGAGCGCACGGCCGATACGGTTCGTTTTGTTCTCAAGCAAGGTCGTGCTGACGAAGCAGCGAAGTTGGCGGGCCAGGCACTCGATCAGTACGGCGGCGGCCCGGCCGGCGACACATTGGCCGGGTTGAAACGCCAGGCCGATGCACTCCTGTTTTCCAATCAGAATCAAGCGGCACAAGCTGAACGGATGCGTCGCGATGCCGAGGCAGCGGCGTCGGCCAAGAATCTGCGTGCGGCTCTCGTCTCTTACGAACAAGTGCTGGTGGCTCAACCCGAGCCGGCGGTGGAGCAACGTTACGACGAGATTCGACAAACGGTGAGCCGGTATGACGAGTTGCGCGACCGGGCGTTTGTCTTGCGTCGCGATCCTTATCGGCTCGAAGAGGCAATTAATCTTTATCGACAGGCGGGCCAAACCTGGGACACGCCGCAGATTCGTGACGATATCGATTCGTGTACCCTCGCTTTGCAGAATCGCCGCGACAGCGTCGCCATTGCTGACTTCGAGGTTCGCGGCGACATCGGCTTGCCGAATCCGGGCCGCGTAATTGCCGAGGAGTTGATGCCGGCCTTCCGCGGTCGTTTCGACGTGGTGGATCGGCAGCAACTGGACAAGGTCATCGGCGAATTGCATTTGCAAGCCGGCGATCTTTGGAACTCGGATGAACCGCGTCGCGAATTGGGCAAGATCGCCAAGATTCGCTACCTGGTGCTGGGCAGCGTGACGCCGACATTCGGTGGAATCGCTGTGCATGGTCGCATGGTGGAGGCGGCATCGGGTTTGGTGGTGCAGACCGCAAAGCTGGTGGTGCCAAGTCCGGCCGAGTTGACGCGGCAACTTCCACGGTTGGCGCTCATGCTTCAGATGAGTGATCCGGAACTCCGCGCGTTTGAACAATCTCTGACCCAGCTGCCGCCGGTGCTGGTGATTCAATCGGGGCCGTTCCTGCCACCGTTGTTGAATGCCGGCAGTGTGCGACCTGTGGCGATTGTTCCCTACGCGCAACAGCCGCCTGCAATTGGCGGGGTCGGCTACGAAGACTTCGTGCGTCTTCCGCCCGTCCTCGTTGCCGGGCAACCGCCGGCTGTTGGTGTTTCCGTGGTCATCGGCAAAGATCACCAGGCCCGGCCGCGTGTTACCCACCTGGCGTTGGAACTCGGCGACAATCTTTTTCGACGCGGCCTGTTCCGCGAGGCTGATGCTCAGTTTCGCCTGGCGCTGAGTCTGAACCCCGGTCACACCGACATTCAATTGCGGTTGAATCAATGTCAACCGTTGTTGCCTCCACCGCCACCGTTGCCCGCGCCGCGCTTGCGGTTGGCCGTATTGGACTTTGTGACGCCGGGTGATCCACGTGCCGTATCGCCGGGCCTCGGGCCGTGGACGGCCGAGTCGCTTGCTCCATATTATTCGCCACCTTATGAGTTGGTTGATCGTGGCCAGGTGTATTGGTACATGGGTCGCCTCGGAATGACGCTGCGAGATGTGATTGTCGATCCCGCCGCACGTGCGCTGTTGGCACAGGCGCTGGATACGCGGTTTTTCATCGTCGGCACCTTACGGCCCACACCCGGCGGTTTGGAAACCACTGCGCACTTGCTCGACGCGGCTGCCGGCTTTCGGCTTGATGTGGCCAGCGTTGTTGCTCGCAATGAGGGCGAGTTGCGCTTGCGGTTGCCGGAGATCGCCCGCTGGATGCTCACCGATCCCAATGTCCGCATCGCGCGGCAACGTGAAGCCGAGGCGTATCAATCGTTGTTGTTGCAGGCTGACACGTGCGTCGCGCAGGGGCAATTCCCTCAGGCCGTCGGCTTCTATCACCAGGTTCTGAAAGTTCGACCGGACGATATTCGCATCCAGTCGCTCGCTGCTCAAGCGGAGCGTCAGGCTCGCCAGGCTGACTGTGCCGCGCAGCGACGGGCCGAGGCCGAGCGTTCCCAAGTCCTGAATGTCGCTTTTCAACGACAGCAGGTCGAATTGTCCCGTGCTGCTGAAGAGGCACGTCGGCAAGCGGAACGTCAAAGCGCTGCTATTGCCGACATCGAACGACAAAAACAGAGGACCGCCGCCGCCGAACGCATGGCGGTTCAAGCTCGGGCTGCCCGCGATAAGCAGCAGTGGAAGGAATCGCTGCACTTTTACGAATCGGCCATTGCACTGGGCGGTGCGGCCGAGTTGGCCCGCGAACGCGACACTGTGCAAACTCGTTTTGCCGATATGTCCCGAATTCGCGCCGCGGAAGAAGCGGCGGCGCGGGAAGCGACGTTGTGGAAACAGCGTGAGGATGAACTGGTCCGCGTGCGCCAACAAGTCGAAGAAGACCGCCGCAAACGCGAAGCGGTGGAGGCGACGCGGCGCAAACAACAGGAAGAACGTGACCGCGCCGAATACGTCCGCATCCTGGATAACGCCCGGCGACTTCAAGACAACAAGCGGTTCGACGACGCGATCGATCAGTTGAATCAGGCCAAACGTCTGCGGCCCGGCGCGGAAGTGGATGGCCTGCTCACCGCTGCTCAAGCGATGCGCACCCAAACCGCTTCGAACACGCAAAAAGCGATTGCCGACAAGGCGCGAGCCGATGCTGAGGCCAAAGCGAAGGCCGAAGCCGCTCAATTGGCATTGGCACAAAAACATGCGGCTGATGCAGCGGCTGCCAGGGAAAAGGCGAAAGCCGCGGTGCCGCCACCGTTGCCGAAGGAAAAAGCGAAGGAAGAACCGAAGGTGGTCACACCTCCTCCATTGCCGAAAGAGAAGGCTGTGACGCCTCCGCCGTTGCCCAAGGATAAAGCCAAGGAAGAACCGAAGGCCGTTACTCCGCCGCCATTGCCGAAGGAAAAGGCCAAGGAAGAACCCAAGGTCGTGGCACCGCCACCGCTGCCGAAGGAGAAGGCGAAGGAAGAACCCAAGGTTGTAGCACCGCCGCCGTTGCCTAAAGAGAAAGCCAAGGAACAGGCGAAGACGCCGCCGCCGCCGTTGCCCAAGGATAAGAGCAAGGATCAGGCGAAAGCGGGTCCGCCGGCGGAGTATGTCAGGAAGATGGACGCCGGCAACGCAGCGGAGAAGGCCGGCAAGTACGCTGATGCCCAGCAAGCGTATCAGGACGCGCTGAAGGCGTTGCCCGGCGACGCGGTAGCAACTAAGCGTGTCGAGTACGCGAAACAAATGACGGCTGGTGCTAAAGCCACTCAAGCTCGGAAGTTCGCCGATGCCGTCAAAGCGTATGAAGCGGCGCTGAAGGTCGCACCGGGCGATGCGGCGGCCATGCGTTTGCTGCAACAGGCGAAAACCGCGAAATAGCATTCGAGGCACCCCGACTTTGGTACGCATCATTCATGACCGCTGCCGATCATTTTCACGACATCGTCAGCGGCCGCCGGCGCGGTCCGCTCGGTTTCATTCCGCGCGGTGGCCTTTGGGTCGCAAGCCTCGGCTACGGCCTGGGCATCCGCTGGCGCAATCGGCGTTTTGATCGCAACGCGGGCACACGCGCCGGCGTGCCCGTCGTCAGCGTCGGAAATCTCACGCTCGGCGGCACCGGCAAAACTCCTTGCGTGGAATATGTCGCTCGCTTCTTTCGCGAGCGTGATGTTCAAGTCACCATTCTCAGTCGCGGCTACGGCACCAGCGACGGACCTAACGATGAAGCGATGGTTCTTGAGGAGAACCTGCCCGATGTGCCGCACTTGCAAGGTGCAGATCGTGCGGCTCTTGCCGCGACGGCCATTGAAGAACTCGAAACCGAGTTGTTGATTCTTGATGATGGCTTTCAACATCGCCGACTGCATCGCGATCTGGATATCGTGCTGGTCGATGCGACCAACCCGTGGGGTCACGGCTACTTGTTGCCGCGCGGCCTGTTGCGCGAACCCAAATCCAGTTTGCGTCGCGCTCATGCCGTGATCCTGACCAAGTGCGGACACGTGACTGATGAAGCGTTGGTGAATCTGCGAGCAGAAGTCCAACGCCTGGTGAAGCTCGGCACGCCCATTGTTGCCGCTGATCATCAGCCTCTGACTTGGCGGCGTCACGGTGGCAGCGAATGCGAGCCGAGAACATTTGCGGACACACCGGTCGCCGCGTTCTGTGGCTTGGGCAACCCGGCGTCGTTTCAGCGCACGCTGATTGACCTTGGCATCGTGCCGCAATTGTGGCGAACGTTTCCGGACCATCATGCTTACACCCGCGCCGATGTTGATGACCTGCGCCGCTGGGCCGAGCAGTTGCCCGGCAATGGTGTGGTCCTAACCACTCAGAAAGACGCCGTGAAGTTACGCATCGGTGACTTAGCCGGTCGTGAACTGTGGGCGCTACGCATCGGCATGGTGATGCGAACCGGAGATGAGGCTGCGAATTTGGAACAGCTCCTGGCGAATCCCAGCGCGCCGGGATAAGCTCGACGTGGTTTTGGTTGGCTCGCCGCGACATCATTCTTCTCCTTTCCGTTTTGGTTTCTACATGCCAATCCTTGATTGCCGATCCGGGCGGCGTTGCAGCCGCGACAATCACCGTCACATTCAACCAGCCGATATACGACTCTCGCGATGATCCATGCTGGCGATGCCGGCTGCGCGCGCAGGCGCACACAGGAAAGGCAATGCGGACGGGAACAACACAAGTTGAGGT
>JANLTA010000553.1:0-7850 GCA_031362705.1 Gemmataceae bacterium
GGTTTGTCAATGGCCGCCAACCGTCGGATGGCATTTTTGATCAACGCGGTTTTCTTTGCATCGAGTGGAGCTCTCGGAGCCAAGGCCAATTCAGGAATATTGCCCAAGCGCACCGGAATCTCATAGTCGTCCTTTTCCGCTACGACGGCTGCCTGCAGTTTCACGGACGTCGGCGTTTTTTCCTGAGCCAAACATGCGTCGAACACGACGGCGAGCGTGGGGAGCAAAACTGACGCGAAGGCAGCGAATATGGGTTTCATAACGAGGGACCTCAGGCACAGGCATTGTAGTGTCATCACTTCCGCCCCTCGTTCCAATAAATCCGCACGTTGCCGGTTTGGCGGCCGGTGGCGATGATGTCGGGCTTGCCGTCGCCGTTGAGGTCGGCCGCGGTCAGGTCTTCGCAGGCGATGCCGGCGTCATCTACGATTTGCCGCTCCCACTTTTCGGCTTTGCCGTCGGTGCATTTGTAAATGCGCACGCCGCGCCGCTCACCGGGGTTCTTGGAGAGATCATCACGCACGCCGGCAATGATCCAATCACTGCCGCCATTGTCGAGGTCTGCACACCAGAGGGCGTGACCCCAACGGAGATTGTCGTCGATGACGTGGCGAGTCGACTTGCCGTCGAGTTCATGCGTGTCAAAGTACGTCGCAACCTCGTTGCCCTCATTTGATTCGATCGCGGCTAGATAATGTTTGGATATACCTAGACTTCCGCGCTTGACACAGACCGAAGTCAACCCCTTCTTCTTTACGCCAATTTGATTGCGATATCCCACGGGGACCATTTTCGGAAACTCTAATGGCCCGCAGCGCGGAAAATCCTCCAATTGCGACAGACCATCGCTGCTGGCGACCAAGACACAAAAGCCACCTTTGCTTTCGTATACGTAGCAGTCATGAACAACGTGAAGGCTTTGGTCGAGGGGCCAAGCTGGCCACGGTACCTTGGTAGGATCCAGTGGAGCCCGCAACCTGAGGATTTGCACAGGTTGTCCGTTGTGCCAGTTCTCTTTCTTCGAAGCGTTCTGTCCCGCGAATGGCGCAACAATTATGTCTCCGGCTATCGCGCAAATCCGATGCACGCTTGGCTCTTCGCCGATTTTGAAGACTTCCCAGGGGTCGTCGAGGGTTTTGCCGCGGCGCATCCAGTGGATGGTGCCGCCGGTGGTGGTGTCGAACGGCCGCCAGTCCGCGCCGATGAAGAAGGCAACCTTGCCGTTGCGTTCGATGTCGCACGGGGCAATGCAGACAATATCCGGCGGCACCGCGCCTTCGATCATCGTCCGCCGCTTCCACGTTGGGTTCTCGTACCACACCACCCGATTGGCATCCGCCACCACAACGTCCGGTTTGCCATCCCCATTCACATCCGCAATCACGACGCCATACCCCACCTTCAACGTCGCATCAATCTCCTGCATGCGAAACTTGAGGTCGGCGGCGGAGGCCACTTGTCCGAACAATAACAGTGGGGCTAATCCGAAGAAGTTGAGCTTCATGCCATGAGACCTCGAAACTACTATGCACACGCATTGTAGCCCAAACCGAAGTCAATTCGCTGTATGATAACGACTGCACATTGCCATCGGTTGTGACGCGGAGGTTCAACGCAATGACCAAGCACGTGCTTGCTGCAATTGCGGTAGTCGCGATGGTCACAACGACGGCCCATGCGGACAAATTTATCCCGTTTAGAGATTTCCGGGATGTGGACGCAACTGGCACCTATTACGTGGTGGTCAAAGAGGACAAAGTCGATCCTAAGAACCCCGGCGCAGGTCGATCCGCGACCTTTGAATACGTGATACAGCGGCCAAACTCGCCGCCCGTCCCGCCGTCCCGTGGTCCCCGCAACCGTGATCACTACCCGGAAGTGAAAGTGCGGAATGGCGATACCGTTCTAGCCCGCGGCAAACTCGAAGTCCTTCCACAAGAAACTGTTCTTTCGACAACGGGCCTAGGTTTTGCCTGTTTCAAGGTCCATGGTCACTTTGAATTAGACGCAAACGCCAAGAATGCCGTGGTCGTCGTTGACAGCGAAGGCAAAGTCCAACACCGACTTTCGATCAACGATTTGTTTAGCGCTGATGACCAAGCTCGTTTTGTCCGGCGATACAGCGTGTCTTGGGACGACGGCGGTTGGTACGATGAGCGTCGGCGCGAATTCGTTGTTGTCAGTTCCGCGCGTGGCCCCAATGGAAAAATCCCAAGGCAAATTCGTGTCATTGACCTGGCAACAGGTGCCGTTCGCCATGGTTCTTCCCAGGAAATCGCGACCGCATTGACAGACGACAATCGCGGGGCCCTCGAGTTTGCCTTGCAATTAGCAGCCGAGTTGAAGCTGAAGGAATGCGAGCAAGGGCTTATTCGTCACTTTGACGACGCTACCCTGACCAAGATGGCTCGACTTCGTGCCGCAGTAGCCCTCGCAGCGCTCGGCGATCGGCGCGGCTCGACCATGATGGCCAAGGTCGCATTGGACAAACCCGCTGACAATGGCCAAGCGCGAATCTTCGCCATTAGCAACCTGCCGCACGTACTCGGAGACAGGGCAGCGGCCGTCCTGTGCGATTGCGTCTGCAACTTTGAAAAGGATGGGGAAGTGACCCGTTCGGCTCGGGACGCCATGTACTTAGTTTCCGCCGAAGCTGCCGTACCCCAGCTCATCAAACTGTTAGACGAAAAAGGATCAAAGGAAAAGATCTCGTTTTGTTGTGAATGCTTGAGCCGAAAAGGACCCCAAGCGAAGTCTGCCGTCCCCAGTCTCATTCAGGTCCTCCGCGATACGATCTTGCCGGATAATCTCTTGTCGAAGCATGAGTGTGCGGCCATCGCACTCGGCAACATTGGGCCGGATGCCAACGACGCGTTGCCCGACCTAATTCTCCACGCCAAAATCCTCGCGCCCGAAGAGTGGCATCGAGCAAAGGATCAGCAACCCACACGCCGCAAAGACAACTTCGGCGGACACAAATACTCGGACAACGCCTTCATCAACGCAATCTGGAAGATTCGGGAAAAGTGAAGGTAGGGGCAATGTGGACATGCGGGATTGACGCCTAAATCTGACTGTTCCGTTGTGCCGAAGAGGATTTGATCTTGATACGAGCCATTCTTTGCGTGCTAGCAGTTGTGAGTAGTGAGTTGGAGTGGATACGCATCCGATGGGTGAATCCTCCCACTTCTCCTGCCCGCCGTACGGAGTGACGGCCGTGCGCCACGGAACGCGCAACCGTGAAGGAGGACATACCTTGATTGCCCCACTTCGAAAGCGATATCCAAATGGGACATCGTACTTTCGTCCTCAAATCATTGAACAGTCGCTTGCGGCCCTCGATCTGTTGTCGATCGACGAAGTGGCAGAGCGTGCCAAGATTGACGATTCCAAGGACCGCGATTACGTTTCATCCGAATGCGTGCTCCACTTTGTTCGACAGTCCAAGGCTCGCGGCGATGGTAACGCCTATTTTGACCTGTTCACGATTCTACGCCAGCGAGTTCTGCAAGCCGTGCCGGTCATTCCCCGACGAGTTTCAGGACTATCGAAGTCGGCTGAGAAGGGATCAGACCTTGATGTTCAAGAACATGTCATCCAGGCGTTCCAAAAACTGATTTGCTCAGACCGCAACGAATACGATGAGCGGCTGGATTTTTACGAGATTCGATTCAAAAAGGCTGTCGCAAGGCTTAGGGCCTCAGCCAGACGGTCTGTGAGAAAACACACGTCTCGACTTGAGAACATGACCTATGAGGATGATTCGACTACACCATCTGCGGAGGTTGAAGAGGCTCTCGCCCGACTCAAAGGCCCTGGCGGGGACGAAAAACTCGATTTCCTTTACCGGTCGCGGTTGCTTGCTGCGATTAATGCCTTGCCGCCAGATGAACGACGGGTCATTGAACTGTGTTTGCAAGATATGGATATCGAATCAGAAGACGGAGAAGCTCTGACAATGGTCAAGGTCCTGAAATGCGTCGAAAAAACGGTCCGTAACCGACGTGACCGAGCGTTCGCGAAGCTCCGAGAAACCTTGCAAAAGGAGGAGGTCGCATGAACGACTCAAAGCTGCGAGATGATGTCCTTTATGCGTTTGCCATAGAACCGCGTCATGATCGGGAGACTCTAGAACGCTACTTGCGGCAGCACCCGACTTTGGCCGAGGACCTGATCGACTTATCGTGCGAGTTGCGACTAGACGAGACGATAGGTCATTCAGGAACCGAAGCTCAGCCTGACCCGGCCTGCCAAGATGCGTGGCAGGAGTTTATTCAATGCTCGCCGGCAAAGGCCAGCGCGCATGTAGTCGCGAATCCGTTCGCCCAGTTCAAAGGGCAGGCGTTTGTCGAACTTGCCGAGGTCTTGCAACTGCCTCGGTCAATCCTCGCCGCTCTTCGAGATAGGCTCCCTGATCCGGATTCGATTCCGGAGAGATTTGTTGCGAGAGTTGCCAAGTCCATGGGTTCGACCAAGGAATCATTCCGAGAATACCTGGCTCTCCCTCCGGCAATCATGAAGACACTCCAATTCAAGGCTGACAAAAAACCTGCACCGCAGGATCGCGTTTCCTTCGAAAAGCTCGTTCAAAGCACAGAGATGACGGACGAGCAGCGACAGGCCCTTCTAAGAGACTGGGGCGACGATGGACCCAATCGAAGCTAGTCGCCAGATCGCGAAGCGACTCCATGGGACTGCCGTTGCCTTCGGCGACAGCCCGTTAGAGCCATATCTATTTGCCGTTGCGGAGGCGAAGAGACGACGACTCGCGGTTGAAAAGGTGCCCGCCGGCGACGTGCGTCTGCATGGTGGGCGAGCGCTTTACGATCCCGATGCGCTGTTGATCCTGCACGAAGATGCTGGCGATGAGTTCACCAACGCTTTTCTTGTCGCGCATGAAATCGGACACGTTGAGTTTGGCGGCGAACACGAGTTCTCGACAACTGCTTCCGCTGACCCTTTGCGATCAGCGGAAGCCGCACCGGTCGGTGTCGATCGCGTTGTTGACTACAGCCGTCGCGAACGGCGGGAGGTCCGAATGGACCTCTTCGCCCGCGAATTTCTGATTCCCAGAAGTTGGATGCGACGCCTTCATGTTGAAGAGGGCGCATCGGCAATTGCGATTGCATCGCAGTGCCGTGCACCCCATGCAGTTGTGAGTCAACAACTCTTGGATGCATTATTGCTGCCGCCAATCACGCTTCGGCCAACGCAATCGGATTCTGGAAGCCCCCTCAATGATGAGCAGAAAGCAGCAGTCGAACATCGGGGTAGGCCGTACTTGCTTGAAGCCGGACCTGGAACAGGAAAAACGCAAACGCTCGTGGGACGCGTTGAAAACCTAATGGCCACGGGCGTCCCACCTAACCGACTTCTCGTGCTGACGTTCTCAAATAGAGCAGCGGGAGAGTTGTCCGACCGCATTGCACAGCGCCACCCTGAGGCCGCGGCCGCGATGTGGATCGGGACATTTCACGCATTCGGGCTTGATCTTGTTCGGCGCTTTTACGAGCGGATTGGTTTCACCAAAGAACCACGCCTAATCGACCGAACAGAAGCAATCGAACTTCTGGAAAACGAGTATCCGAGACTTGAGGTGGTTCATTTCAAGAATCTCTGGGACCCTTCACAGCCGCTTGGACTCATCCTGAACGCGATCTCACGATCCAACGATGAAGTGGTGGATGCGGCGGGCTACCGCAATCTCGCCGAAACAATGCGGACCTCGGCCACAACTCCGGATGAAGTCGCAGCGTCTGAACGAAGCCTCGAAGTAGCAAAGGTGTTTGACGTCTATGAGCGCGCAAAAAAAGAACGCGACTGCATCGATTTCGGCGACCTGGTAGCGATGCCCGTCCGCCTATGCGAATCCTCGCCCGATGTGCGGGAACATCTTGCGGCGTTCTATGATCACATTCTGGTCGACGAGTTCCAAGACGTGAATCGCAGCAGCGTCCGCTTATTGAATGCACTGACACGAAACGGCGAGAATCTATGGGTTGTTGGCGACGCCAAGCAGTCGATCTACCGCTTTCGAGGTGCCTCCTCGTTTAATGTGTCGCGTTTTGGCCTAATTGATTTCCCTGGCGGGGAGCGTGGCCGGCTTACTACCAACTACCGCAGTGTCGCAGAGGTCAGTGATACGTTCTTGACGTTTGCCTCGGAGATGCGTGTCGTAAACGGAACGGACGTTAGTCTTCATGCTGATCGAGGTCGGTTGGGGAATCAACCCGAGCACAGATCCGTCGGCACTACGGAACAAGAAACTGCTGCCGTAGCCGAAGCCATCGAAGAAATGAGGCTTGCTGGCTACAGCTACCGGGATCAAGCGGTGCTTTGTTCGGGAAACGATCGACTGGGGCGAATTGCCGACGGTATCGAGCAGTTGGGTATTCCGGTCCTCTACCTGGGCAACCTTTTTGAACGCAATGAAATCAAAGACCTGCTCTGTCTGCTCTCGCTGATGGTGGATCGTCGTGCAATGGGGTTGCTTCGCATCGCCGCAATGAAAGCGCACGAAGTCAGTTTGGCCGATGTCGCCTGCCTGTTGGACTATTTGAAGGACAATGAGACCGCGCCTCTCCAATGGGCAAAAGATCTGCCATCTATCGAAGGCATGACGCCCGATGGCCTTCAAGGTCTTCAACGCATAATCGCATTGCTCGATGGTTTCGAAACATCAGCTAATCCGTGGTCGCTGCTTTCAACGGTGCTCCTCGATCGAACTAGGATGGCCGCGGATATCGCAACCGCTACTGATACCCGTGCGACGGCGTGCGGCATCGCAATCTGGCAGTTCATGAACTTTGTTCGCAATCAGCCAAAGAGTAACGGTCTGCCGATTGTTCGCCTACTTGAACGCATTCGTCAACTTGTGCTGAACTCTGATGAACGAGATCTCCGCCAATTGCCGGCGGCGGCACAAGGGCTGGACGCAGTCCGTCTAATGACGATGCATGGAAGTAAGGGACTTGAGTTTCCGGTGGTGCATATCCCCGGACTCACTGCGGCGAGCATGCCGCGTTCTCCAAATGCGTCATTGGCAAGAGGAATTGCTCCCCCCGACGGCCTAATTGATGGCGCCACTGGAACAGGCGCTGACGCCGCCAGAGACGCACATATCGAGGAGCAGGAATGCCTTTTCTTCGTCGCGATGTCTCGGGCACGCGATCGGCTCTTTCTCTACTATCCGACAAAAACGAGCAATGGTCGCTCACGGCCACGCTCTCCCTTTATTGACCGACTAAGGAATACTGTGACGGCACGTCGAGTTGTGCCGTCAGTACAACTGCCACCGGCAGAAGGGGATGCACCCGTTCCCATCACAATTGATGGCAACTTTGCGTTTTCAGATCACCAATTGGCACTATACGAGCGATGTCCGAGACGATTTCTTTACACACATATTCTTGGCATTGGCGGGCGCCGCACTGAAACGGCCTTTATGAAGCTACATGTGGCGGTCCAGCGGGTAGTCGACGATATTTCGCGGGATGTGGCGAACACGTTGACCGCGGTCGACATTGACGAACGGCTCACCAACGCTTGGGATGCCGCTGGCCCCGCCGATCACGGTTACGGCGAAGAATACAAGCGAATTGCTCGGCAGTTGATCCGGTTCTACGTTGATTCGACGAGTGGGATGCAACGATTATCGGTGCCCAAGTTAAGATTGCCGATTGCTGGTGGCGAAATCGTGATCACCCCAGACCAGGTACTCACCAACGCAGCAGGCAAAGTGCTTATGCGGCGCGTAAAAACAGGGCACAAAGGGTCAAAGGACAATGATAGCCTGGCTACTGCGGCTTTTCATATCGCCGCCAATTCACATTCCCCCGGCTGCGCGGTTG
>JANLTA010000566.1:0-5576 GCA_031362705.1 Gemmataceae bacterium
CACCGAGGCAGGCCGCGCTCTGCTGGCCAAGTACGACGCCGGCCGCATCCGCGAGGCGTCGTGATGGAGATTCGAAGAGCGCGCGGCAATGTAGTCCGTCGTCTGGAACCAGGCGTACTCTTAGACGACCACGCCTACTTCGAATTATCTGTTGGGCAGCCAATGGTAGAGGCTAACGAATTTGGCCTGTCAGTCACTTATGGCCGTAAACTTTATCGCCCAAATCTGTTCATCACAGTTGAAATCGACGAGAGTTATCTGGTTCGCTGGCTTGAGGCCGACGCGCGCGCTGCGCTTGAGCCGGGAACGATTTTCGAGATCGTGAAGAGATTGCCGTACTTGACGGCAGAAGAAGGCATGGGGTCTGGCCTGTATGTTGTGCCAGAAGATGTACCTGTTGGGAAGTGCGGATTGGCCTGGTATCATTCGTTCAGGATGTCTCATGACGTCCCGCATGGTTTTTATCTAACCGGCCGATCCGTTCTCGTTGGCCGGTATGTTTCCTGAAATTTCGGGCAACCTGCGACTTGATGGTCTGGCATGACCCGCATTCTGAAGGCTGAGCGATACGCAACGGGCGCCAGTCCATCTCTGGTCCACGTCATCACGGATCGGCTGCCGTATCTGAGTTTTGTCGAGGCGATGGAGTTCTACAGGGACTACGTGCCTAAGCTGCTGCCGGCTGAGCTGGCGCTGCTCGGGTGTAACGACCGGTTCTTTCTGCTGACTGGACTTTGCAACCGGGTGGATGCGATTCACCCGTGGCTGTACGACAGAGCGAGGGAAGTCGAGGCAGCGCCATATGGGTTCCTCGATCTGTGGGCAAGAGGCCATTATAAGTCTACTTTTGTAACCTTTGGCGGTACGATCCAGGATGTCCTGATCGACCCAGAGGTGACGATCGGCATCTTCTCGAACACCAAAGACATCGCGCGGCCGTTTCTGACACAGATCAAGGAAGAGTTGGAGCGCAACGACACGCTGATCGCGCTCTACCCCGATGTTTTGTACGCCAACCCGCGCAAGGACTCGCCAAGCTGGTCGACGGATAACGGCCTGACGGTCAAACGCAAAGGCAACCCGAAAGAAGCGACGGTCGAGGCCCATGGCTTGATCGACGCCATGCCAACCGGCCGGCACTTTCGCAAACTGAAATACGACGACATCATCACCGAGCGCAACGTCTCGAACCCGGAGCAGATCCGGAAAACGACAGAACGGGTAGAGCTCTCCGACAACTTGGGCTCGGGACCTGGAACGACGAAGGAATTCGTCGGAACCCGGTACCACTTCGCCGACAGCTACGGACATATGATCGAGCACGGCATCGTCACTCCGAGACTCTACCCCGCGACCGACGACGGCACGCTCGACGGCAACCCCGTCCTGCTGACGCCAGAAGCCTGGGAAGAAAAGAAACGAACACAGCGCTCGCAGATCGCAGCGCAAATGCTCCAGAACCCAATCGCGGGTCAGGAGAACATGTTCAGGACGAAATGGCTGGCTCCTTACTGGATCAAGCCGCTCGTGATGAACGTCTACATCATGTGCGACCCTTCAAAGGGTCGTAATAAATCCTCCGACCGGACGGCGATGTCCGTTGTCGGTATCGATGCCTCGGGCAACAAGTACCTGCTCGACGGCTACTGTCATCGGATGTCGATGTCCGAACGTTGGGAAAAGCTCAAGGGCCTCAGACGGAAGTGGCTCGCGCATCCAGGCGTCCAGTTGGTCAAGGTCGGCTACGAACGCTACGGAATGCAGTCGGACGACGAGTATTTCGCTGAGAGAATGCGGCTCGAAGGCATCAGTTTCGAAATTATCGAGTTGGGCTGGACCGGCGAACGCGGCCGGGAAAGCAAGGCCCAACGTGTCGAACGTCTCGAACCAGACTTCCGGCAGGGGTCGTTCTTCTTCCCCGCTAAAGTTTGGCACCAGGGCGTTGAGGGTCATGTTGCTAGGTGGAGCGTCGGCGAGGACAGCGACGATATTGTTTTCGTTGCTAATCCCGGGCTGCATCAGATCGAGCGGCGCGCCAAGGGGCATGGCGAACTGCATCGGTTGATGGATCCGATTCGCCGAATAGACGAAGACGGCAATATCTACGATTTAGTGCGGGTTTGTTTCGAGGAAGTCAGGTTCTTCCCATTCTCCCCGCGCGACGACTTTATCGACTCTCTGTCTCGTATCTACGACATGGAGCCGAGGCCCGCCGTCCTGCACGAGCGCGTGATGGTTGAAGATTACCCGGACTCATGAGGCGGATATGAACCGACTGCAACCAGATCATCTGACTCCATTTGGTGTTTGGCTGTGGCGCCGGTGGCCGTGGTTCGAGAGAGAAAAAGTAGCAAAAAAGGGCGAAGCCTTCCACGGCTTCAAATCTCCACGAGGGAAAATGTACGCCGGAGTACTCACTGACTATTACCACGGCCTCTGGCCTCTGATGGGGCTGCTTTATTGGCGGCGCAGCGTTTGGATATTGGGCGTGAAAGTTTTGTGGTGGCGACGATACACCCACAACTGCAACAATTTGCCGGGAGCCGTATGGTCATGGATTGAAGTCACCAACGCGAAAGCAGGGAGGGGATCATGAGCCGAGAAATCGATTTTAGAACACTGGTCCTCCTAGCGGACCCAAATCACACCAAAACCTCGCGCCGTGTCGCCGAGTATGAGTTCAGCGCCCCGAGCCGGGCCCCACTCCTTGCATCACACGGCGATAGCAACGACGACGACACCGAATTTGTCAGCCGTGATGTCAGAGTGTTCTACGGAAACTATCAAACCAAGGGTGCATTCGCGCCGCAGCCGGACACCCACAATGGGATTCGCTGGGCCGGCAAGCAACTCACCTGGAACGGCGTACCTCTGACGTGGGATGACGACTGATGGCCGATACGCACGAGCTCACAACAAGCGTTTTCCCCGGCCCTGTCACGGCGAACACCTATGTGTTTGGTGCCGGCACAGGCCAGGCCGATGCTAATCCCGACGTTATTCCAACACCATTGATCTACGATTACGTCAAGACTCTTACCGATACGGTCTACCCGACAATTCAGCAGCTTTCGAGCGTGTCGGACGTGGCCAACAACGCGCTCAATCAGGCGGCCGGTGTTTGGCAGGGAGAAGGGCTGCAGACAGATGGGTTTGCCGCGACAACCAACCCAACAGGATTGGTGACATACCAGCAAATGGTCGCGTCTGCCGGGGGCGTCATCGACGGTGACAAGGGCGACATCATCGTCTCTCTTGGAATGTGGACAGTCGACGCGGATGTTGTTTCCAACGCCAAGCTGGCGGATATGCCGACCGCGACATTCAAAGGCCGCACCACGGCGGCGACGGGCGATCCGGAAGACCTGACGGTTGCGCAGGCCAAGACGCTGCTCAATCTGACCGGTACGAACTCGGGCGACCAGACGAGTATTGTTGGTATTTCCGGCACCAAGGCCCAATTTGATACGGCCGTTACTGACGGCAATTTCATGTATATCGGCGACGCTCCCACGGCACACACGCAACTGTTGTCCACGATCTCAGACGTGACGATGACGGCCGCCAACCTCAACAGCCTCGACGATGGCGTTGATAGCACGTTGCACTTTCACTCAGCAGACCGCGCCCGTGCCAACCACACAGGAACGCAACTTTCAACCACGGTTTCCGATTTCAACGAAGCGGCACAAGACGCCATCGGGGCGATGGTTGATGCGTCGCTTACCTATAACGACGCCACGCCTTCATTGTCGCGTGCGGCGCTGACGGGCGCAGTGACTGCGTCTGCCGGGTCCAACGCAACAGCGCTCGGGTCGTTTACTACGGCGCAGCTCAATACGGCGTTAAGTGACAATGATGTTGCAACCGGCGGCGGCACTGCCACGGGCACGAACACGGGCGACGTAACACTGGCAGGCGCGCCGACCTACCTCACCATCGCCGGGCAAGTTATTACCCGGGCTTTGATTGATCTTGCCTCACATATTACCGGGAGACTGCCGTTTACCAATCTGACACAGGTAACGGCACGATCCGTCTTGGGCGTTGCCGGGAATGCTCTTGCCGATGCGGCTTCAATCCAGGGCACAACCGACCAAGTTTTCCGCGTTGACACGGCGGGAACGGGGCTCGGATTTGGCACCGTCGCCACGGCCGGTATTACAAACAGCGCCGTCACACTTGCTAAGATGGCTGACGTTGCGACGGCCTCTGTTTTTTACAGGAAAACAGCAGCTGTTGGCGTTCCTGAAGTGCAGACTTTGGCGACGCTCAAAACCGATCTTGGCTTGACAGGTACGAACAGCGGCGATCAGACATCGATTGTCGGGATTACCGGAACCATTGCTCAGTTCAACACAGCCATCACGGACGGCGATCTAGCAACGGGCGGGGGAACCGCAACCGGGGCTAATACAGCCGACGTGACATTAGCGGGCACGCCCACTTATCTCACCATCGCCGGGCAAGTGATTACGCGGGCGTTTGTAGCCCTGACATCAGACGTCACGGGCAGATTGCAGCCATCTAACTTTGTGCAAGGCTCGGCGCGTTCTGTCCTGGGTGTCACTGGAAACGTAACAGCCGATGCGGCGTCCATTCAAGGCACGGCCGATCAGGTTCTCCGTGTCGATACGGCGGGCACGGCTCTTGGGTTTGGTGCCATTGCTACGGCGGGTATCACCAACGCTGCCGTGACGCTCGCGAAAATGGCCGATGTCGCAACCGCGACGGTTTTCTATCGCAAAACAGCAGCTACAGGTGTGCCAGAAGTTCAGACGCTCGCCACGCTCAAAACCGACCTCGGATTGACCGGGACAAACTCTGGCGACCAGACAAGCATCGTTGGCATCACCGGCACGATTGCGCAGTTCAACACGGCTTGCACCGACGCGGATTTCGCAACCGGCGGCGGGACGGCGACGGGCACAAATACAGGTGATCGCGGTGTCGGCATCGATACCATTTGGGATGCCAAAGGCGATCTAGCTGTGGGCACAGGCGCCGACACGGCCATTCGTCTCGCGCCTGACACGAACGGTAAAGTGCTGTCCTTGAACAGCGCCACAGCAACGGGATTGGAATGGATCGCCCTAGCTGGCGGCGGCGACATGGTGTTGGCGGCGTCACAAATCGTGACCGGCCTAAAGACGTTCCTAGACGGGACGCTCGGCCTGCGTAACGTTGCCAACACATTCACATCGCTTTTCACCAACACGAACACGGCGGCACGGACGTACACGCTAAAAGACGCGAGCGGGACGCTTGCGTTTACGTCGGATATCGCAAGCGCCGAAGCGCGCGAAGTCGGCATAGGCTTAGCTACACGCGGAAGGATTCTTTTCTAAATGGCAGCAAATATCAGCCCTATTTTCACCCGCACGCCTGACATTCAAGTTGGCGCTGCTGTTCTAGGTTCAACAGCCAACACGGCAACGGACGGCACGGGCGCGAACTCGTTTCTCGTTTTCACCGCCGACGCAACCGAGGGCAGCTTCGTACACAAAATCGTTCTGAAACCTGTCAGCACTATCGCGGCGACTATCGTCCGAGCTTTTGTGTGTACGGCCACGGGC
>JANLTA010000579.1:0-3457 GCA_031362705.1 Gemmataceae bacterium
CGAACCGAACTTCTGGCATGTGTTTCTTAGCAATCACGTCTGGAAGCCGCAGTACTTCGATAATCTGGTACGATTGATCGCGGACGATACCTTGGCCAATGTCATGATTGTCGCTGCCGACTGCAGGTGGTTGCTGCACCCCTACGATGGCGGCATGGACGTGATTTTGGAATCGAAGGCCGCGCGAGATAATCTGAAATTGCGTTATCAGAATTGGTTGTCCACAAGGGCGGACGGGCTGTAAAACCTCCTACGAGAATCGCCAACAATCGCAGAATGGGCAGTTTATTATGAGCAGCATCCGAGTCCTCGTCGGCACCCGCAAGGGGGCGTTTATTCTCACTTCCGACGGCAACCGCAAGAAGTGGGATGTCAGCGGGCCGATGTTTGCGGGGTGGGAGGTTTACCATATGAAGGGGTCGCCGGTGGATCCCAATCGGATTTATGCGTCGCAGTGCAGTAGTTGGTTTGGACAGATCATTCAGCGATCGGACGATGGCGGCAAGAACTGGCACCAACCGGGCACGCCGGCCGGCATGCCGACCACCACACCTGATGGCATGCCGATGGGTGAGAGCAACAAATTTGTTTACGACACGTCGCCGGCCACCGGGAAGCCGCTGACCACGCACCAGTGGTACGATGGCACGCAGCATCCGTGGGAGTTCAAGCGCGTCTGGCATCTTGAACCATCGTTGGCCGACGCCAATACGGTTTTTGCCGGTGTCGAAGATGCAGCCATCTTCAAATCGACCGATGGCGGACAGTCGTGGAACGAACTCTCCAGTCTTCGCGATGTGCAGGGCAACAAATGGGCACCCGGCGCGGGTGGCATGGGACTGCACACAATCATTCTCGATCCCGCGAATCCGCAGCGCATCTTCGTCGCCATTTCATCGGCCGGCGCTTTCCGCACCGACGATGGCGGCAAGACCTGGAAAGTAATCACCAAGGGCCTCAAATCGAACTATATCCCGGATCCAAATGTCGAAGTTGGCTTCTGCGTGCACCGCATGGCCATGCACCCAGCGCGACCCAACACGCTATTTATGCAGCTCCACTGGGACGTGAACCGTAGCGACGACGCCGGGGACACGTGGCGCGAAGTCAGCGGCAACTTGCCTAGCGACTTCGGATTCCCCATCGATGTGCATGCCCACGAGCCGGACACGGTGTACGTGGTGCCCATCTTAAGCGACTCGCTGCACTATCCGCCGGAAGGCAAACTGCGTGTTTATCGCAGCAAGACGGGCGGCAACGACTGGGAAGCACTGACTAAGGGTTTGCCGCAAGAGAATTGCTACGTCAATGTGCTTCGCGACGCGATGGCTGTCGATCAGCTGGATTCATGCGGCATTTATTTTGGCACGACGGGCGGTCAAGTGTACATGTCCCCCGACTCCGGCGACAATTGGTCGCCGATCGTACGTGATTTGCCGGCGGTGGTGTCGGTTGAGGTGCAAACGCTGCGCTGACGCTAGAACGGCGCAGATCGAGAGAAATCCAAAACGATTAGGAGTAGGAGTAGGATTACGAGTAGGATTTGGGAGGAGGGTTGGAGATGGCTCCTGCGGTTCGCGAATGCTGGTTCAGTCACGAGAAGTTGGATGTGTACCAGGAGTCCATCGACTATGTGGCTTGGTTGACTGGTATCCTGGAGAATGTGGCTGGAGTTGGCGACATTCGGGATCAACTACAGCGCGCCTCGACATCGATTGCTTTGAACATCGCGGAAGGCAACGGTAAGTTTACCACTAAAGATCGTTGCAAGTACTTTGACACCGCGCATGGTTCCGCCGTCGAATGCGCGGCCGGACTTGACGTATTGGTGGCCCGATCCAAATTGACACTGGAACAAGTTCGCCCTGGCAAGGAACGGCTCGTGCGAATTGTGCGCATGCTCATGGGCCTGATCAAACGTAACTCGGATCGCGAATACGAGCGTACTCCGCCAGCCCCTGACGCACAATTGACATCCTAATCTTACTCGTAATCCTACTCCTAATCGTCTTATTGGTTTTCACAAAATGGCTGCCCCAATCCGCGTGCTACTTCCTTTTCACCTCCGCACGCTAGCCAGCGTCGGCGAAGAAGTGACGCTCGATGTCGAAGGGCTAGTCACGCAGCGATCGGTGCTTGATGCGTTGGAGTCTCAATATCCAATGCTTCGCGGCACCATCCGCGATCATGTCACGCTCAAGCGTCGGCCGTTGGTCCGGTTCTTTGCCTGTGAAGAAGATGTGTCATTCGAGTCGCCGGATACGCCGTTGCCCGATGCGATTGCATCGGGGGCCGAGCCGTTTTGGATCGTTGGTGCGATTGCGGGCGGCTAGAGTATCTGACTGTTTGACACAGTCGTCGTACTAGCGTATTGTGGGAATATGAAAGTATCCGTCGAAATATCAGATTCCGAACTCACTGAAATCTGCCGCGTGACCGGGGAAAGTAAGAAAGGCCCGGCCATACGCAAATTGGTGGCAGACGCTCTGCTGATGAAGCGGCGCGAGAAGCTGGCACGGAACTTCATTGATGGCGTCTGGGGCGTGGAATTGAAGGAATTCGAGACAGCTCAACGGGCGGACCGGAATGACGCGACCGAAGTCGACAAGCGCTGGAGAAAGTGATGCCGACGCTTATCGATTCCAGCGTGTGGGTGGATTTCACCCGCGCGCGTTCGCCGCGGTCGCTTAAACAGTTTATCGCCCCATATATTCTGCATCCGGATGCACACGTCGCCGAGCCGATTGTCTTTGAATTGCTCCGTCATGCCACCGCGCTGGAGGCCAGACAACTGGCGCAGCAGTTTCAGACGCTGCCTATGTTGATGACACCGCCATTGTTGTGGACCCAGGCGTCGGTTTTGGGGCAGTCATGTCGGCAGAAGAACATCACGGTCAATTCACTGGATTTGCTCATTGCTACGATCGCGCTGCAGCATGGTGCGGAAATCGTCACCTTCGACGACGATTTTGAGAAAATCGCCAGCGTGTCGGTTCTGCGGGTCAAGTTGTTGAACCGGCCAGCGAAATAACTCGTCGGGAAGCTCCTGAGGCGGCCATCCCGCCGGGCCTACGCCACGTCACTTCTCTTCGACTTTCTTCTTCAGATCGGCCAGACCTTCGTCGAACATCGGGGTCATCATCGTACCCATTGCAATCGCCATCCAATGGCCCAATATGCCGTCGTTTTGGCCGTGCATACGCCAGACCACGACGGTGTCATCCCCGGACTTCTTGTAAGTCAAAGATCCTTTCGACGCATACGCCTCGTCAAAGAGCATGTCGAATTCGATGCCCTTTGTTTCATCCGAGGCGGTGAAGTTCAACTTGCCTTTGCCGCTGTTGCCGGACCAGTTTTGATTAGCGCCGACACCCGTCGCTTGCACAATGTTCGTCTTGATGGTCTTGTCGTGTTTGGTGAATGGCAGCCAGTTCGGCCATTCGTTGAGATCGCCGAC
>JANLTA010000588.1:0-1817 GCA_031362705.1 Gemmataceae bacterium
TTGCAATTGCGGCAAGGGGCGCTTCCGGCAGGAAGTCGCCGTCCACCACCGCTCGATTGTAGGAGGGACGATTGAAGCGCTTTCCGAGTTCAGTCTGAAGCGCGACGATTGCGTCGGGCCGCAAGGCGAGAATGTCCTGCGGTTTGCCCCCCTTTGCCTCGATGGACTCCGCCACGATTTGGGCGTTGGCCTGGGCAGCCTTCAGAGTGTGGATCGCCTGTCCGCCACTTTCGATAATGGCTGATTGGACCAGGCCACGCGCACTTGGTGCCGCCAGCAGCGAGGTGATGTTCCTTCCCCCCGCCGACTCTCCACCCACGGTCACGCGGGCAGGGTCGCCGCCCACGGCCCGGATATTGTCTCGCACCCAACCGAGTGCCGCGACTATGTCCTTCAGTCCGTTGGCGGAACTGCCCCGATAGCCCGGACCGAGAATATCACCCAGTTCGAGAAACCCGAGAATGCCAACCCGATAGGATACGTTGACGCAAACCACACCTCGACGTGCGAAGTTGGCTCCGTCCAACAGGGGTTCGGTGGCTGAGCCGAACTCATTCGCACCACCATGCACCCAGACAAATACCGGATGCGGTCCCGGTCCCATCGGAGCCCAGATGTTGAGATACAAACAATCCTCGCTTCGCTTGGCCCCGAGGTATTCATCGGTGGATTGCGTGAAAGTCGTATCCGGTTGGATGGCCGCCGGGCCATTGCTGACAGCGTCGCGAAGCCCTTCCCATTGAGCGGCAGGCTGCGGCGGGCGGAAACGCAACGGTCCGACTGGCGGGGTCGCGAACGGCACGCCCCTCAACACCAACACACCGTCCTGCACCACGCCCTTCAGCAATCCCTGTTGCACCCGAACAACATCTGGGCCATTGGCGTCCGTTAGCGCTGCAGTTGCGGTCTCGTGTGCCGCCGGACGCGGAGTGGAACACCCTGGAACGGCCAACCCAGCCGCGGCCAAGGACGTGGTGGCTACGAACTGACGCCGGGTGAGGTGTGGATTCAGGGTAATGTCGTTTCGCTGTTTGATTTGGACGTAACGCCTCCGCCTTATTGCCCATCGCGGAATTTGGCAACAGCGATAGCCTTGCCATTTAGTTCGATCAATTTCCATTCTTTGCCCGCGAACTCGCTCAAATGTGCAATATCGCAGGGGACTTCGAAATCCCACGTAATCGCGCATGACCTGCTGGAGCTCTTCGATGTTTTTCACCGGCCCGTTTGGCGGCGACAACAGGTTGGCCGCGACGGTCTGAAACCCCACTCCGCCAAAATGACTGTGCCTATCCACAAACCCGGGAAGCAGTGTCTTGCCGCCAAGGTCCACGAGCCTGGTGGCGTCACCCTTGAGTTTGAGCACATCGGCTTTGGTACCGACGGCCAGAATCTTTCCATCCTTCACCGCGAGGGCTTCGGCGATCGGGTTCTTGTCGTCGATCGTGAGGATGACACCACCGTGAAAGATCACATCCGCCGGCTTATCGGCACGCGAGTTGTGGGGACTAAAAGACAGCGCGACGATCAGCGCCGACAAATAAAGCGTCGTTAATTTCATAAATACAACTTTTCTCGGGGTCTATTTTCCATTGCGTGTCATTTCCATCAGGAGTTGCGAATCACATTGCCGGGACTCGGGGACGTTCTACCTTCGCGGCCTGTTCAAAGTCGTGAGCCAATTGTAGAACGCCAAGGTCGTACTTGTGGCGGCCAACAATTTGTAGTCCGACCGGAAAGCCGGAATCGGTGAACGCACAGGGGACGGCGATAGCGGGCAAGCCAGTCAAGGGGATGGCGAAGCGGCTTTCCATCCT
>JANLTA010000627.1:0-7637 GCA_031362705.1 Gemmataceae bacterium
GGTTTGGCATCTACGAAATACAAGCCGGCCGCTGCCGCGACTGGGGCGAAGGCGGCAAACGTGTCGCCGCGTTTCGCCCACAATAGATAAGTGAAGGCACCGCCGTTGGAATGGCCCGTCGCGTAGATGCGAGCCTCGTCAATGGCATGGTCCTTTTTCATCGACGCCAGCACGGCATCGAAGAAGTTCAAATCCCGATCCTTCTGATCGCCGGGGACGGATTGCCAACCGGGTTTCTTGCCGTCCGGGTCGGTGAGTTTGCCGACCGTGTTCAATCCCTGCATGTAGACGACGATGGCCTCAGGCCACGTCTCATGAATATGATGCGCTCGCGCCGCATGTCGCGCCGTGCCGCCATGACCATGAAAGTCGAACACTAGCGGCGGTTTGCCCTCGGACTTCGTCGCCGGCACGTAAACCAGCGCCTCACGCTTTACGTTGTCCACATCCCAGGTGCGTAGCGTCGGCTCCTGGCCAGCACCGATTAAGAACACAATTGCGGTCAGAAACGCAGTCATCGGCGGTGCCTCCCAGTAAGCAACATATTCCTGAAACCCCGGCCGCTGGCGAAAGTAACTCCGCTCTTCAACGGATTGGCATCATTGTCGAACTACGGTCGATTGACGTTTCCGTTCGGGCTTGTCCCAATTTGCCATGCTGGTTTACCATGTCGCCCGTTGCAAGTCCTAGTCGGTCGTTCCGGAGGCGAAGTCATGTTGTCGCGCGCAATGTTATTGCTCCATTTATCGCTCCTGTTCGGTTTGGTGGCGACGCCCAGAGTGGCCGCCGCGGGTCAGGCCCGTTCCGAGGAGGCCGCCACGGTCGAGAGGGCCGAGGGCGTGGTCAGCGAGATCATGGCGATCCCGGCCAAGAGAATTCCCGCCGATTTGTTGGCCAAGTCCTACGGCGTGGCCATTGTTCCCAACGTAATCAAGATTGGCTTCATTGCCGGCGTGCGACGCGGCCATGGTGTCCTGTTGGTCAGGGACAAAGATGGCGACTGGAATCTGCCGCAATTCATTACGTTGACCGGTGGCAGCATCGGTTGGCAAGTCGGTGCCCAGGCCACGGACGTCATTCTCGTTTTCAAGTCGGCCAAGAGCGTTGACAACATTCGCAACGGTAAGTTCACGATCGGCGTCGATGCAGCCGCGGCAGCCGGCCCGGTCGGCCGCAACGCTGCCGCCGCGACGGATGCGCAAATGCAGGCGGAAGTGTTGTCGTACTCGCGCAGTCGCGGCCTCTTTGCCGGCGTCTCGTTGGATGGATCAGCGATCGAAATGAACGCACAAGATGGCCGCGACTTTTACGGCGATGGGACGCGAGTCAGAGCCGTGCCCGCCTGTGCCGTGAAATTGACGGAGACGATTGCCAACCTCGCCGGCGATGGCAAACATCCCAATCCCACCGTGGCCGGTAACCCCAATCATATCCGCAAAGAGTTAGCCCAATCCGCGCAGAGTCTGAATGCAGTCTTGCCGCCGGAATGGCAAAAGTACCTGGCATTGCCGCCCGCCGTTTATGGCCAGGCCGAGCCGCCGCCCCTGGATGCGCTCAACGCATGTCGGCAGAAATTCGAGAAGGTCAATAGTGAAGGTTCCTACGCCCAACTGCGCGGCCGGCCCGAGTTTCAGACGACCCTGGAGTTGTTGCGCGATTACATCGCAGCACTCGCAAAACCCGCCGTCGTCCCGCTGCCCCCACCCCCGCCGCCGCACGACTAATCGCAGTGGTTCGAGTTACGGTAAGAACTTGGTCGTGAGAGCGGCACGATCGTTCAATCGTCGTGCCCTACGCTTCGGAGTGCGGTGGCCAAACGTCGCCGCGTTTGATCCTAGACCGAGTACTGCATCGAACCAATCGCGGTCAGGTGCAACGGCTGGTTCGATGTTCTTCTCTTTACTCAACGAACAAGAGGCGTTGTTGGCTGGACCCAAGCGATGGGGAGGAGAGGTATTCCATGGCCGCCCTCTTCCGTCCCACGCGCGCCGCTAGCTTCTTGAGGTCAATTCGCTTGAGGACGTCGACAGTGACGGGTCTTTTCGCGTCTGTGAATACTAGAGCAGACATGAATCGTTGGCCAGTTTTGGAGTTCAGAAGGTCAGCAAAGAAGTCGGCTTCGTGCTTGGAGGTGCAGGGAATGAAGTAGCAGGTGTCATCGACCACGATCGGTTTGCCGCCAGCGCTTCCTAGCGCCTGAAATTGAAGATTCTTGTAAAACCCCGAAATGGCAACCTTCGCCGTTGAAAACGAATAGTCACCAACGCCGAAGATCGAAAAGCGGGCGCGGTTTGTGTAGACGGAACTGCCTCTACTGTCGAGTTGGTCGCCGTGGTCAAGCAGGTAACGCCATGTCTTTGGGGCAATACTCCTGATCTTCTCTGTCTGGTCGCCAACCCGACGCTGTGTCAACAGGACGAACCGCGTAGGCCGCAGTCTGCCGTTCGCCACATCAGAGGATTTGAGCAATGGGAAGAGATAGTCGTCTTCAAGCTCGCACCGTTCGCCCAGACCGTTGACGAAATGGCCATTCGCGCGCGTGAACTCCATCACCTGTGCTGCATCATGCTTCACGCCGGATCGCCATTTCCGGTACTCCCGCCCATCAAGGTCACTCAATTCACGATACGTTTCTATGTCAGAGACCAACTCCCCGGCGGACAGGCCGAAAGTCTGCGCCGGTTGATCAAAGGACAGGGAGCGATACACCGTCGCCGTGGGCTCGGTGTTTCCGATGCCGGTGTGTGTGTAGAGCAGGCACGCGTCCACCGACACGCCAAACTCGGCGGCAGCGTCGATCAGGTGAAGAGATGTTGGCCCCACGTCGAGCCTATTGAGCCATGCGTGCCGCATGACTTTGCGAGCCGTAGCCGTCTTGCAGAGCATGGCGATGGCAGCTCGTCTTCCCTGGAGCGCTTTTAGCAACCTGATCAGCATCCATTCGGAGATGTCGAAGTTGGCCTTGCCGGTCTTCGCATCCAATCCGCTATGCCCCTGGAAATTTGACTTTGCCGGGAGGTTGTTTCCCCTGACTACCCCCATGCCAGCATTTGTGATCCACGGCGGATTACCGATAATGAGCAGTGGTCCAGATTGCTTAGAAAGGAACTCCTCCCAGTTAGTGGTGTAGAAGTCGCGCTGCTGAACGGTTGCTGTCGGCGGTCCGATCCGCGCAAGGGCGACGCGAGTAGCTTTCACGTAGTCGGCATTGACGTCAAATCCCCAGTAGCTTGGCGATTCGCCAAAACGCTCGGCAGCCGCTTGCAGAAAAGCACCGACGCCGCACGTTGGCTCGATGATGGTGCTAACGTGCTTCTCCACAGTTTCGACCAGCGCCACGACCCGTCGCGCCAGCGATAGTGGGGTTTGGAAGTCGCCGTATTCTTTCTTCGCGATCACCAGCCTGAGCCTCCTGCGTTGTCACCAATCAATGATACCAGGATCCTTTATTAACCTTGGTGCGAATCTCTCATGTTTCTTCCTCTCTTTCTGCATGTATTTCGCATACGCCGTGAGAAATCCTTTGTAGAAGTCGCTCTTCGTCTGCCGAGGAACAGTCTTCAGAGTGCGACACCTTTGAATAACCCCGCATCCTTGAGCTCTGATTGACAAACAGTCCCAGCTGATCTTCTCGATCGCAACCAGCTTGCTCTCTTTGAGTATTTTCAGTTTGCCATTTTTTACTTCGTAATCGACAAAAACAAAACTCAGGTCGCGGCGTTGTTCGAAAACCCACTTGTGCATCGGCTGGATCGCGATCATGTTGGGTGAATAGTTCTGTTTGGCGACATTGTTGCTCTTCACGTTGACCGCATGCGTGTCCGTCAGCATGAAGTCGCCGACGGCCTTCCTCGTGGTCGTGTCTTTCACATATTTTTTTGCTATCAACTTCTCGATCCTGATATATGCATCCATCGCCAGGCATTCCGTGTGTTGTGCATCGAATCGAACGCATCGCTCACCTGCCGGGGCAATACGTCGGCTGCCATCAAGCTACGCGCAACGCCCGCCCCGGTCAGGTGCAGCGACTGTTCAGGCGATGGGTCGTCGAGGTTTCGCCAGCCATGCCGCGCCGGCAACGCATCCAATGCCGACCACACCATAGATCACACGGAGGAGCCTGTTCACGTCAGCGGGCGGCTCATAAGTGGCCATAAACCCGAAGACGCAGAACCCCGCAACCGCGAGGAGGAGCAACGCAAACAGGATTCGCACGAGTGTGGACATCTGTAACTCCAAAAGCGGTCAAGGCGAACAACTGCGCGAATCTATCTGAAGCCAACCCGACTATGCGCATAGTACACGAAGAACCGTCAAACCATGTCGAACCCGTCCCAGGCAGGTGAAGCGACTGATTCGGCCTTGGGTTTGCCATCGCTCACCAAAACGCCCATAAGGGTCGGCGCCAATGGCCACTCTCGCGACTATCGACCACCTGCCCATTGCTGTCATAGTCCACGTGGATTTCAACGTAGCGAAAGCCGAGGACCGCATTATTGTCCCAGAATGATTTGCCTTTGCGCGCCAAGTCCGGAAGCGGATTGGGAGTACCCAGGACGCTCTCAACTTCCGGCCGAGTCATACCGGCCACGATGCGGCGACCGTTAGCTTCGGTGATCCCCTGGGCCATGCCGAAATGCGGAAGCAGCATATACACGGCCACGAGCAGCCATACTAACGCGGCAACAAACAACCATGTCCGCCAACGATGTAACCGAGAGCATCTGGAATCGGCGTTCATTTTGGAACCTCCGCAATGGAGTTTGCGTTCAAATGTATACAGGCGTAACTCCGTGGGAAAACGGCCAAAATGGTTTGTAGTTGGTTCGAAGTAGTTCGTCACCGCTTCGGCTGATATAGCGACTTTCGCCACCAATTCGGACGTGAGCCATCCCGCGGACAAATGAATTCGCTTCGTCGAACCTTGGATCAATTGCGATCGCTCCATCGGTATCGATGTATCCCCACTTGCCGCCAATTTGAACAGCTGCGAGTCCGTCGCTAAATGTTGACGCTTCATCAAAAGTGGGCGGAATGATTACAACTCCGTCACGGTCCAAGTAGCCACATTGTTCAGTCCTGGAAAACTCAATCAGACCATCCGAAAAGTATGCGCTCAACCAATTGACGCCTCGCACGCTCACTATGGTTCCATCGGACCGCAGAAGAGCGTCGCCTCCGTCATGCCAGATACGGGCGACACCCTCCGAGAACTCTTCGGCGAACTCAAAGGGTCCAAAAACAATTTGACCCGAGGCATCAACAAAATGCCAAACGTTTCCGTTTGCTACGTTTGCAACGCCTTCGGAAAAGTTGCCTGCCATTTCATACTCTGGTCCAATGACAACTTTGCCATCCTTGCTAATGTACCCGTATTTGCCATTGACTTGAATTTGAGCTAAGCCCTCGGAGAATGGTTGGCCCCAGTCGAATATCGGCGGTACGGCGAACTGACCCAATCTATCGATGAACCCACATTTTCCTGTCGCCAATTGGACTACCGCGCGGCCCTCGCTGAATTCTCTCGTTTCACCGCCGAATTGAGGTTCTACCGCAATTTGGCCACTTCTGTCGATGAATCCTCGCAGGCCCGCAACCGTTACGAGAGCCAACCCCTCATGAAAGGGAGACGCATGATCAAATTGAAAATCGATCACGACCTTTCCGGTCATGTCCATGTAGCCCCACTGATTCTCGTTTGACTGTGTCATCATCTCGCCAACTCTCTAGGCCTTCCACTGACCACCATGAACTAGATGCCATCAATTGTGATCGTCGCGGCGCGACCCATTCACTTTCCCACATCCCCCGACTCCCTGCGTAGCACGTCGATCCTTTCGCGTAGTTCCTTTACCAGCGGTTGGTCGCGCATTCGGGCGTACAGGTTCACGCGCTCCTGCGGGTCGTTCTTGAGGTCGTAGAGTTCGAACTCTTCGCGATCGGTTTTGAACGGCGGTTCATAATAGTGGATGAACTTGTGATGCTCGGTGCGGATGCCGCGGTGCTTGCGGACATGATGCGATGGATCGGGAAACTCAAAATACTCGTAGAGCCAATCCTTCCGCCAGGTGCTGGCATCGCCTTTGAGCAGTGGCACAATACTGTGGCCGTGAACGCTGGCCGGGGCTTTGACTCCAGCCAGGTCGAGTAATGTCGGACCGATGTCGATGTTCAGAATCATCGGGTCGATCGACGTGCCCGGCTTGGCCAGCGCGGGATAGCGAATCAATAGCGGGACGCGGATCGACGCCTCGTGCATGAACCGCTTGTCGAACCGTTGCCATTCGCCGAGAAAGAAACCGTTGTCTGACGTGTGCATGATCGCCGTCTGATCCAGTTGCTTCAATTCCGTCAGTGTGTCGAGCACTCGGCCAATATTGTCGTCGGCCGCGGTCACTACCGCACAATAGTCCTTGATCATCTTGTCGAAATTCTTGACATCCGGGTACTGCCCGATCATGTTGGCGGCGGCAAGAAACGACAGCGGCTTGCCCTGACCGGGGTCGTCCCAAAGCGCCGGCTTTTTGACTTCCGCATCCTGATATAGATCCTTGTGCCGGGCGGGCCGCTGCCAGGCGCGGTGCGGGCCTTTGAAAAACAGAAACAGGCAGTACGGCTTGGTACGCGGCTTCCTGATCCACTTCAGCGCATGATCGGTGACGATGTCGTCGATGTATCCTTCGTAAACCTTGTCCGGCCCGTCCGTACCTTCGGCAATGACGGGATTGAGATACCGACCCTGATTTGGAAAGCCGAAATAGTAGTCCCACGTCTTGTTGCGAAAAAAACCGGGCACGTGCGACTTGCCGCAGAAGGCCACTTCATAACCGGCCTCACGCAGCAAGTCCGGCAACCAGGTGACATCGTCACGCAGCTTGCTGCCCATGTTGTCGATCACACCGTGACTGTGGGAATACAGCCCGGTCATGATGCTCGCCCGGCTCGGCGCACACAACGAATTGGTGACGAACACATTGCGGCCCTGCACCCCTTCGGCCGCGAGGCGATCCATGCTCGGCGTCTTGATAAACGCATGCCCGGCATGACCCATGTAATCGTAGCGCTGATCATCCGTCATCATCAAAATCAAATTGGGCCGATCCGCGCCAGTGGCCATTGGCCCGAGAAACAGCAGTGCCAACATCGTGAGTTTTCGCATGAAAGCAGTGTATGTGCCGGTATCCGACGATGGAGGGCGCGCGGGCAATACCAGCTTGACATGATCGATGCGTATGTGTGGGTGGCCGGGGCAGAGTCTTCGATGCCCCGGAAATCACCAGAGGCAAGGCAGGTTCACCGGTGCTTCGCAAAGGCAATAATGAACTTGGCTCATCCGTCGCTGGAAGGTGGCCGCTTTCTCAGTACCAGCCAAGCGAAAAGCCAAGACGATGTGATGACTGCGATTGGAGCGCCGCAAAAAATCCAAGTAGGGAGGAACATTGGAAGCTAGCTCGCCTTCTATCTAATTCTGGCAGGTGAGTCAGATATATTATTGCCTTCGTAATGCCTCAGAGCGTGTCCAAAAAGCTAGGGTAGGCGCGGTGGGCGGGTTGTTTTAGACTGGGTTCCATGACACGGAAGTCCTACCCAACTGACCTGACCAACCCCCAGTGGAATTGTATTTCCCGGTCGGTGCC
>JANLTA010000642.1:0-7990 GCA_031362705.1 Gemmataceae bacterium
GATGAAAGCTCGGCCATCAGTCGCGGGCTGGAGTTCCTGACGACGCCGCCGACAGCCCTGTTCAATGCCCGCGTCGGCAGTTCATCATTTCGCAACGACGGGTTGCTGGAGATTCTCAGCCAGCAGCTCATTTCCGAACTACAACTCAAGCCGCTGCTGGAACAACTTGAGGAACCGGAGATTGCCATTCTCGCGCGAGCCAAGGAGCGCGACACGGCCATGGGCATGTTGGCCCATGTGAGCGGAGACCCGGACAAGATGAAACAACTGCGCAAGGCGATTGCTGTGAAGGGTCAACAGGAGACCGACCCGCAGAAGATGGACAAGCTCGACGACTTCAGTTGGATGGCCGAGACGGCGAACATTACGCCCGCCGAGAAGGCCAAGTGGGCCAGGGCCATGAAAGGCATGAGGGCCGACACCAAAGCCGACATGATGGTGGACCGTTATTTACGGCGAGCCGAATTGCAAGCCGCGAGTTTTCAACTGACGCCTGCCGACATGGCTGAGTTGCGGAGCAGCCTCCTGCAACGGAAAACGCCGAAGAACGAAATGGAAACGCTGTTGCAGCAAAAGCGGCTCACGTTCGACCGCGATGCCGGCAACCCGTTCTTCACGTCGATCACGCTGGAATTCTCCGGCGAGGCTTCGCTGAGCTGGTTCCTCACTGGCAAAGAAAAGCGCGAAATCCTCGCCGCAGCCGACGGCCTCGACGCACGCATCAAGCTGCTGCAGGAGTGGTGGCGTGCCCCGGCAGCGCAGGATGGCATGGTGGGGAAGTGAATTGGTTCCAGCTACCCTCCCACCCATCCGTGGAACCAACGTCCAAACGGTGGAATCAATCTCCAGTTTTCGTAACAACCTTACGGGCCAAGGACTTATGTCGATGGCAGTTGCGTCAATCCATGATCACCGAGTACAGGACCACGCCACGGTAGTTGGGTTGTTTGTGGTCGAAGTCCGGCTGCGGGCCGGGGTTGCCGGCGACGGCGTTGGTGATCAGCGCGGGAGCTGTCGGTGGTGAACCGAGATTCAGCCACTTTGAGAGAATATGCGCGTTCGTTGGATTGAGGCTCGTTAATGGCTCGAACGGCGGAATACCGACTTCGACTTCAACAAATCCCGTTCCCAACGACCGAATCGCACAGACAACCATGCGCCGCTGATCGCTTCCGGTGCCGACGAATAGGACGGAGGCACTCTGCTTGACGCCGTTGATAACGACAGCCGGTTGAATGGCCGCCGACTGCGTTGAATTCGGTTTGAGTGCCGCGTTTAACTGCCAGGTTATTCCATTGTAGTTGCCGGATGCGGAGTCAATATACCCCACCGGACCGCTCGGTGCAGTGACCGGCATAATGACCTTCCAGCGCGTAATGGCGTTCGTCGTCGTATTCACCGGAGGCGTCGCTTGCAATTGCGACGTATAGAAGTACGGGGGCGGACCCTGCCGCTGCGAGTCTTCGCGCTTTTGTGGATCAATCACCTCCATTTTGCCCGTTACCATGCTGAACATCGGCGGTTGCAGCGTCAAGTTTGTCCGGTCGATGATGGCGAACATGCGGTGGCGGATGGCTTTGTTTTCGACGACCACGCCGCTGGCATCGCGTAGCATGCCGATCTCGTCGCCGAGCAATTCAGGTTTCTGCGTATCATCGCGCACCTCGAAGTAGCCCACGGTCATATACACCTCAAACACGTTCGACCGCGTGGTCAGATGCTCGAAGATCTTGGTGAGAAGCGACTTTTCGAGCAGGGGATGACGCACGGGGGGCAAAGGATTGATCGTGTTCGCGTCACCGGGAACCTGTGGCGTTGGCGGCGTCGGCGGTACGGCTACCGCAAATTGACTCTCTGAATCGAACATACGCGGCCGACTGAATACAGGTCCAGTGGGCGGTGGCACAATGCTCCGCAACACCGTTGCCTCAATGCCGGAGTTCAAAACGTATTCAGGCAATGGGCTTGTGTAACCAGTTGGGACCCACTCCTGACGGCTCATTGTCGAAACGGCGGAATGCGGAGCGCCCATGCTCCAGAACGGCAAATCCCGGTCAGTGATTTGCACGTATGTACCAACGTTGCTGAGTCGAGGCGTTCGCGCACTTCGATTCAGTTGACCGTCGGTCATGGTGCCCCAAGCCGAGTTAACATCAGCCTGCGTAAAGCCAAGGGAGGAATCGAATAACGGCGTGCCGTTCGTGTGTTGTTTGATCACGGCATCGCAAACGGCGTTGAAGGTCGCTTGATCGTAGATCGTGTTGATGTTGATCTTGCCGATGTCGCGGCCACCGAAGGCCATTTCGACGGTGCGGTCACCGGTGCGGAACATTTCCAGGGCGCGATACAAGCGCGTTGATGCCGGCGCGGGCAATGGCTGACCGGCCGGTGCAGGGGCTGGCGGGTTTGGCGGCGGCACCTGGATATCTTGGAGCGACTTCTTCTTTTCGATCGGCGTCGTGGCCATCGACATATCGATGGCATTCAATTCATCCAACCACGGTGCGGTATGACCCTGCCGAACCACATAATGGTGCGGAGTCGGACCACCCGCGTCGTTTTCCGTGATGGGAGTGTAATAGGTGAACTTTTGCGTCAACTCCCACGGTGCCACGGCCGGCACATGAATCAACTCCATCGGGCTGGTGAGTTTCCGATCATGATGCACGAGCCAATCGAATCGCTCCATAATTCCATCGGGCAGTGGAGTCGTCGGCGGGGTCGGCTTGCTGCCGTTGTGGCGGAAGAACGAGTGTTCAGGCGGTGATGGTCCGGCGGCCGGGTCCAGGTACTGATTGACCAATCGCGTGATGTTTCCAGCGAATGGTTGCCGGCGCGCGACAGATCGTGGCGTTCCCCCACCCGGACCCGCAGGTCCCGTCGAGGTCTTAACAATCCCGCGACCCACGGGTTTGAAATTTGCGGAATCAAAAACATGCGCCGGTGGACTTGATGTCGGCAGAGTGTAGTCGACGACATCGACTGTTACGTATGGATTATAACCAGCTCCCGGAATTGGATTCTCGGCGATGTACGGATTCGCCAATCGTTGCAGAACGATTTTGGGAGCAAGGTGGGCGGGCGTCGTGTCGGCCATATTGGCCTGCACCTCGAAGTGCAGCATCGGGCTTGTGATGGTGGCGAGTGGATTTGAAGCGCCAGGCGGCTTAAGATCATGCGCCGCTGTGCTATAGGGAGCCGGAAGCGAGGCAAGATCGAAAAGTTCCGGTCCCAGCACGAAGAAACCCTCGTTCTTGACGGTATCGATGTCACGCGACTTGTAACTTGAGGGTGCACCAATCGCCGCGTTGGTGGACGTGTTCACTGGGAAAATAACAGCCTTGTCCGCTGGTTGACCTAGAAACGAAAACGTCCGGGCATCAACTGGCGAAGTTGGCGCTGTGCCATTCGGCCAATGAGGAGAATCGCTGAGTGGAGGAGGCCCCACAGTGGGAATTGGTGTCGTTGGCGTGCCAGACACCAAATGCAGTTGATAAGCCGATATCGCTCCGCCGGGGCCACGCAGCATGGACTGCGTGTGGTAGTCGCGGTGCGCGGAGTATTGCGTTGGGTTCGTGTCGGCATGAAATGGCGGCACCATTGTGTTGTGCAATTCCACCCAGACATTCATGCGGTACTTGATCGCTCGCCTAGCAGCGGGCGGACCCATTGTCGTAACAAATGTTCCGGACCCATCGCCATTGGTCTGTTCAATGTAGACCTCGTTGATCACAACCTTCGGTTGCTCCACGCCGAACACATATGAGTTCGTTGGTGGAATGGTGGGACTATTGATCCATCGCCAGACCGTGCTCACGTCGTCTTCGTCGATGTCGTCGACGATGTTGACCGCCAGCTGAGCGAGGTTCTGTAAGGTCGTGAAATCGGGCGACCCGGCCGCTAGCCTCGCCGTGATTTCCGGCCCGCTGGTGGACTTGCGCAGGGCGTCAAAAACATCCTGGGCGAATTGAACCCGATCCTGATCGGCCGTCTGGATTTCTGCGGTTGATGCCGGATTCATGTACGGGAACACATTGACATTGCCGGGATTGGGGAGCGTCACCGGAATTGTTGAACCCGGAGTTAAGACGGGATAGGGCCGCAATGGTCGATTGAGATCAATGCGCTCACGTAGATTGGAAGCGTAGTTGCGGCCGTCGTTGGAATACCGCGCCGCACCCGCGCTCACGGTATCTTGTTTGTAACCCGTCGTGGTGTCCGGAGTTGCTGGCACGACCGGAGGTGGCCTGAAATAGGCGGCGCGATCGCCCATGAAATCATTGGGTAGCGAGGTCGGTCCCGCACCGAGGAGCGGGAACTGACCGAACGGCAATGGCTTGGGGTAAACCGGCGCGAATGGGTACGGCAGCGATTCGCCGCGCGGCGATAGTGCGATCTGACTCAGCGGCGCGGTCAGTGTATTATCGACCGTAAGATTCGTGGTCGGCGGCGGCATCAGCGTGCCGGTGTACGTCAGGATGTGTGCTTGCGGTGCCAAACCCGGTCGGGCCACGTCCGCGCTTAACAGCGTGATCGAATGCCGGACGGCAGGATTTTGCAGTGCAAGCGGCAACAACTTGCTAAGTACACTGTCCTGCCAGTCGAGCGGGCTGTTGTATCGGGCGTGCAGCCGGTGCATTTCCTGGGCGTCGAGCAGTTGCGAGTATCCCGTTTTGCGCACGGTGTTATAAAGCATGGGGTGACCAAGCCGTTCCTGCGCTGAGTCGTTGCCATACCCGGTGTTGGCGATGGAATTCGCACCAAACACGGTGCTCGTGTAAGCCGGCACATTGCCGGTAAGTGGCATCGAGTTTTGCGGAGGCGACGTGTAAGCGTCGGGAAAACTGCTGAGGATAAGTGGCATGGTAAGTGGCGTGCTGAAATCGAAGTCGAATCCACGAGCCGGAATGCTCCGGAACGTGCCGATCGCGTCTTGGCGGCCTGCGTCAACGTCGACCGGGAAATACACAGGCGCGAATGCCGACACATTCAAATCGGTCGGCACTGATGAAGGGTCGGGCGTCATCGGAGGGTTTAACATCGAGGGAAACGGCAACGTACTGCCAGTCCACGCGCCACCTGACATGGCGTATCGGCCTTTCAGACCACTTACGGCAATACCCGTGAACAGGTTCGGGTACTCAAGCGCTATCTGTTGCAACGCATTTGGATTGAGTACTTTCTGGACATTGATTTCGTGACGGCCCAACGCTTGACTTGAGACATGGCCAACGTGGGTGTACCGCCCGGGCGAAACTTGAATTACTTGAAGCGATGCGTTTGAAGACGGGTTTATTGCACCTTTCATGTTTCCAGCCGCGTTGATGTTCACGCGGCCATCCATGTCAACGACCAGGAAGGCCACAAGCGGTTTGTATTTCCTACCGTCACGTGTGCTGCGGACAGGGAAGCCGGGATCGATCCACACGCTGTCGGCACCGCCGGGACTGCCGAGGAGATTCTTCACGTCCCCACCGGGATCGGTAGGATACTGAATCAACTTCCCGGCTTTCTGGAGATTATTGATGAAGGTGGCGAGTTGAGCGATCTTTGGTGCCGCAATGTTCTCCGGAACGGTTGGCGTGCCAATTGCGGTCTGAAGCTGACCCTGGGTCAAAGAATCGACGGGTCGCGGGCGCAGCATTTTCAAGCGACCGCTCGGACGATACCAATCGGGGTGAGCAGTATTGACGAGAAAGTTGTAATCCGGCGGTGGCGGTACTGCGGCGGAAGTCACATCGGGGAAAAGCCAAGGCCGATGAAATGATGGTACCAACACTTGCCCATCCGAAGCGCGGACGGCTCCGAGGAACACATTGTTCAAATCAGGGTAGGTGTATGGCTGGTTGTAGCCACCAAAATACACTTGCTTGCTTGTCGCTGGAAACCCTGAGGCGTTAAGTAGGCCATAATTCTCACGGTAGTTGGTCTGATTGTTCAAGGCGGGATTCGCTACCGTCGGGTCTTGTGGATACCGTTCCGGATCGCGCACGATCGAATCGTGGCTGCGATAGTTCAGATTTCCGGTGACACCATTGAACAGGGTGTAGTTGATAATCTGATTCCAAGGCAGACCACTCAAGTTCTGGCCATTGACGGGAAAGAGCGAACCTGTCGCGTTCACGCCTTCGTTGTAAACGATGCGCCCCGTGCCATTGAACGGTACGACGTTGTTGTTGATGACAACGACTTGGCCCGACTGAATGAAAGGCTGGAGTGTCGCAGGCACTGACGGAACCTGAATGGGATTTGCACCGTAGGTCGTTTGGATAATCGTACCAGGTGCGACATCCGCGATGATTGGATACGACAACCCATACATGCTCCGCGCCAGGCTATGGCCGCGCAGGGCGTTGTAGACGCCAGTTTGGTCGTCGTAGGAGTCGTAGATGAGCCGGGTCAGGGCGGCGTTCAGGACCAGTTCCGGGGAAATCTCGGCGGTGAAACCGCTGGCGACCTGGGCTTCGCGGCTGTACCGGCTGGCGGTGGCGGCGGACTCGGCGTAGATCACGTAGCCCAGGCCAATGACGGCAAACAAGGCCAACAGCGACACGACGACGACGAGGATGACGCCCTCGCGGCGAGGCGGTGATGATGTGTACCGGATCATGATTGTCTCCTCCGACGCGGGCGTTTATGGATGCGGGCGGATGATGCTTCGTTCAGGTCGCGTTCGTTGGGGCGTTGTAACGACGCGCTAAGCCGCAAGCGGCTAGAGGTCTTGGACTATTGTCACTTGCCGGGTCTGTTGTGTTTTCACGTCCCACACCCGAATGCGGATTTGGATCGCCTTGACGCGGATGCGCAGCGGGATGGTGACGGCGTCGTACAGTGCCTCATCGTTAGGTCCGGTCGGTGCAGAACTGACCTCATAAAGGTAGTTCCACCGTGAATATGGGACCGTGCCTGCAACCGGGTCGACATAATCTTCGCCGCGCCAGGTGTCGAAGACTCGTGCCCCGGAATTGCTCAGCACATTGTTGGTGAAGTTTGACCACGACGGTTGTACTGGCAAATTATCAAACGGGTACTCGGGATTAGGTGGGACTTGCGGGACGTTTAGTGGGAGTCCTGCGAAACTCGCCGGAGGCTTGATGTCGTTGGCGGTGCGAATAAGCCGTTGATCCGTGGGCATCTCCCAAGTGGCCTTGATCTCGAACGAGAGGACGTTTTCCAACAGAATGTCGTCGCCGCCGGGGCTAGCCGCGCCACCCGTAACCGTTTGATTAGGATTATCGTCGAACAGCGAGCGATAGAAAACGTTGTTAAAAACTCCGGCTGGTTCCGGCGCACCGGCCATCAGTGGTCCTGCGGGCAACGGCTTCATGGCCAATCGCCGCAATGGTGCCGTCACGTCGGATGGCGTGTTGAAATAGGTGTAACCAGCGGGATTTCCTGATTGCGGCTCATACAGGCTGACATCCGACAACTGTTGCGGCGCATTGGATGAGTTGGGAATCCTGCCGTTGTTACTCGCTGCGACCGACGAGGGAATGTCCAACAAAACGCGCCGCCGGCGGTACAGCGTGTAAAGCGGTGTCGAGCCGGCTTGCTGGTTCGATGGCCGAAGGAAGTACGCCACTTCCGTCCATGGTGAGTAAATCAGGCCGTCGTTATTCAGATAATCAGGCCGCGACATTGTCGGCATGATGGCCGCCAATACCGTTGCCGGTATCGGGGCCGTGGATAGCGACTTTGTAGACGAAAAAGAATCACGGCCGGTGCCTTGCGCGCTATTCGGCTCGGCCCGCATGGTGAAATGCAGTGCGTGATTGACCGCGACAAACGAATAGATGCCATCACCATCAGCGTCAAGCGCGGTGATCGTGCCATCACCGTTGACATCTTCGGCTTGCGATGCACTGCCCTGCCAGATGCGAAAAAACCCCTGCTTCGGCGGCGTCCAGTCGTACAAATCCGCGCGTTGTTGGCTGAGGTTGGGTCCATGCAACGCATCGGTCTCGCGGCCAAAGTGCGGGGCGGCCAGGTC